>DAHVSI010000119.1 GCA_027324645.1 Castellaniella sp.
CTCCTCGCGGCCATGGCTCATATCGCCTCCAAAAACCATGACAATGCGCTCAATAACCCTTTGGCTCACATGCATCGAGCCATGGATTTCGAGACCTGCAATACGGTATCCGATAAAAATCCGCTTATCGTACCGCCTTTGCGCCTGTCAGATTGTTCTCTAATCACTGATGGCGCCGCTGCGCTCGTGCTGGTCAGCCCAGAACGGGCTAGTCAGTTTGAACGTGAGGTCGTCATTAGCGGTCAAGCCCACGTTAATGATTTTCTTCCCCTGAAGAATCGCGATTTTCTGGGGTTTGAGGGTCCCGCCAAAGCCATTGGCGCTGCATTACACAGTGCAGGCATATCACTGGCTGATCTTGATTTTGCTGAGGTTCACGACTGTTTCACCATTGCCGAGCTGCTGCTGTACGAAGCCATGGGGCTGGCTCCACAAGGGCAGGGCCATCGTGCGCTTGAAGACGGCACAGTCATGCGTGGCGGTGCGCTGCCTGTCAACTTGTCGGGCGGGCTAAAGGCCAAAGGCCACCCGGTTGGGGCGACCGGGGTGTCCATGCACGCAATGTCGTATCGTCAGCTTACCAACCAGGCCGGTGCCATGCAGCTCGATGGTGCTTCAACTGGCCTTGTTTTTAATATGGGTGGTGCGGCGGTGGCCAACTACGCGTCGGTACTCCAAACCAAACGGGCCTAATCATGAATTTGGCACAATGGCTCCATACATCAGCTCTGGTCAGCCCTGCAGCACCAGCGCTGTTTCACGGCACCACCATGCAGGCCAATTACGGGCAGTTCGCCAGTCAGGCCAGTGCTCTTGGTGCCTGGCTACAATCGGCCCATGGCGTAGCTGCTGGCGATCGCGTAGCGCTGTACATGCCTAACCGCACCGAATTTCTGGTGGCGCTGTATGCCATCTGGTGGGCTGGCGCGGTGGCAGTGCCTATTAATTACAAGCTACATCCTACCGAGGCCGCTTGGATTGCCGACAATGCACAGGTCTCTTTGGTCTTTACCGACAACGGTAATAGTTTTTCGGCCGGCGTATTGCCTGCTGGTTCCACTGAACTGGGTATTGACACGCATGTCAATCGGGCTTTGGCAACTATGCAGAAGCATGTGCCAACCACACCCGTACAGCTGGATGATGGCGCACTGGCTTGGCTGTTCTATACCTCAGGAACAACAGGGCGGCCCAAGGGTGTCATGCTCACGCATGGCAACTTGTCCGCCATGGCGCTGTGCTACCCCATGGACGTCGATCAGGTCAGTGCAGAAGATGCTTGTGTTTATGCCGCGCCCATGTCCCATGGTGCCGGGCTATATAACCTGATCTTCGTGCGTGCCGGTGCCCGCCACGTTGTGCCACAGTCACGGGGTTTTGACAGCCAGGAAATTCTCGATCTGGCCGCTCAATTGCGTGAAGCCACCATGTTTGCGGCACCTACCATGCTCAAACGTCTGGTTACGGTGGCGCGCGATCAAGGGGCCACAGGCGATGGCATCAAAACCGTCGTTCTGGGGGGTGGCCCGCTTTATGCAGCCGACTTGGTCGATGCGCTTGATCTGTTTGGTCCGCGGTTTGCACAAATCTATGGCCAGGGTGAAAGCCCCATGACAATCACTGCCATGCCAGCAAGAGTCATTGCCCAGCGCGATCATCCCAACTGGCGCCACCGGCTGGCTTCAGTTGGCACGCCACACAGTTGCATTGAAGTCCGCATCGCTGACGACATGCTTAACAGCGTACCTGCGGGGACATGCGGCGAAGTATTGGCGCGGGGGCCTGCCGTCATGGCAGGCTATTGGCGTAACCCACAAGCTACAGCCGAAACACTGGTTGATGGTTGGTTGCGTACCGGCGACATTGGCTACCTCAGCGATGACGGCTTTCTTACTCTCACTGACCGGTCCAAAGACGTCATTATCACTGGGGGTTCCAACGTATATCCTCGCGAGGTCGAAGAAGTCATGCTCCGTCACCCGGATGTTTTTGAGGTGGCTGTGGTGGGCGCACCCAACCCGGAATGGGGTGAAGAGGTCGTGGCATTTGTTGTGACACATGCAGATCAAGCCGTAACTCCGGAGCAACTTGAACATTGGTGTCGCAACAGTATGGCGTCCTTCAAGAAGCCCCGGCGCTATGTGTTTTTATCTGAGTTACCAAAAAACAGTTACGGCAAAGTCCTTAAAACAGAACTGCGTAAGCAGCTTAGCCAGCTGGACTGAGCCTGGCTCAGTCTGGCTTTATAACGATGTATCTTAGTCGGAGGAGTCTCTCATGCAACGTCGCCATTTCATCAAAACGGCAGGAGCATTGGCGGGTGCCAGTGCATTAGGCAGCCTGGCATTTCCTGCCATTGCCAAGAACAAGCAAATTCGCATCAAGTTTGAAAGCTACGTAACCGAAACGGCTGGTCCGTCCTGGATTGATCGCTGGTTTCTGGACGAGCTGGAAAAACGTACTGATGGCGCCATCAAGGTTTCACGATACTGGGCGGCATCGCTCAATAAAGTTGGCGAGCATCTGTCTGCCGTCCGCGATCGAACAATCGACATGAGCCTGATTTCCCCAGGCTATTACCAGTCAGACGTTCCAGTCACACGGGGGCTTGAGTGGTACTTTCGCATGAATCGTGCCGATGCCCTGCTGCATGTGTGCCAAGATGTCTACGAACAGTTTGATCCCTTGCGTGAAGAGTGGGAAGATCGCCACAAGGCGCGGGTGATGTACTGGACTAACTGGAACTACGCGCCCATGATCACTCGTGAAAAAGCCGACTCACAACAGGATCTCGACGGGCTACGCATTCGTGGATATGGCGTGGCCAACGATGTGGTCGAGCGTCTGGGCGCAACCGGTGTGCCTATGGCCGCGCCCGAGGTTTATACGGCGCTTGAGCGCGGTGTCCTGGATGGCGTGTATGGTTTTGATTTTATTACCGCCATTGCATACAAACTCCATGAAATCGCGCCCCACTTTACCGATATGGGTGACGGGCCGCATGCACCCTCAGCGGTTGTCATCAATACAGACTTCTGGGACGATCTGCCAAGCGACATCCAGTCCGTCTGCAACGATCTGGTTCACGAAATCTACGAAGAGCAATATTCAAAAATCATGACCGAAGTCTTGGCTGACTACGTCAAAAAAGCTGAAGATGAGGGCGTTGAGTTCAATATCTGGAGTGATGAGGCGAAGGCGGAGGCCAAAAAGGCCGTGCAACCCGCCGAAGTCGAGCACTGGATAGAAACGGTTGCCGAACCCAATAATATCGATGGCGAAAAAATGCAAAAGCTTATTGCTGATGCCATTGAAAAGTACGACTCCGATGGATCTTTGCTGCGTCCTGAAGAGATTGCGGCAAAAGGTTGACACTGACCTCTGCAACCGTGAGTGGCCAAGACAAATCTGGCTGCACACGGTTGCACGCTTTTAGCGCCGTCACAATATAGGACAAGCTATGCAGTCACTAGAGCCGTTTTTCCGTAAGGCGTCCAACTTGTTTGGCGCTATAGCCATACTGTTTATGGGTTTTCTCATGGTGGGCACAACGCTTGACGTCACAGTCAGGGCACTCAGAGGCAGGTCCATATCGGGCGTGTTCGAGCTTGCCGAACTCAGTATGGTGTTAGTGGTGTTTTTAGGGTTGGGCTGGACAAAGCGTGATGATGCTCATATCAGGGTAACGCTCTTGATAGACCGCCTGCCCAATCGTTGCAGGCATGTCCTTGAAACACTTGCCTGGGGTGCCGCTGCTGTATTGCTGCTTCTGCTGGCAGTTCCTTCTACCGAAGACGCCATACATTCTTTCATGATTAAAGAATTCCGCTGGGGGTATGTGGAGTTTCCGGTTTGGTGGGCAAAAATCATCTTGGCTATCGGGTTGTGGTTTGCGTTTTTGCAGATGCTTGTCGATACCCTCAAGGTTGCTGTGTATGGTCCGCCGCCCAAATCCGATGCCCCTGACCTGCCACCCGATCTCCCTGAAGACATCCATCAGTCCGGCCACTAACCCAAGGAACGCTCATGGACGAAGTAACCCTTGCCACCATCCTTGCGGTTGGCGTTGTCTTTTTGCTAATGGCCATTGGTACGCCGGTGTTTGCGGCGCTGGGTCTCGCAGGCGTCACGGGCATTGTCATGCTCGAAGACACGGCTTTCGTTCTTAATCGCCTCAAGACTTTTTCCTATTCTCAAACTGCAGCGTACCTGCTCACTGTTATCCCGCTGTTCATCCTTATGGGTGCGTTTGCGCATCATGCTGGGATTGGACGGCGTTTATTTGACATGGCGCGCCGGTGGGTAGGGCATATGCCGGGCGGCTTAGCCATGGCCAGCATTCTTACTAGCGCTGGGTTTGCCGCCACGTCGGGCTCGAGCGTGGCCACGGCTGCCACCGTCGGTTCCGTGGCGCTGCCCGAAATGCACCGCACAGGATACGATCCACGCCTTTCAACTGGAGCCGTAGCCGCTGGTGGTGTTCTGGGAGTCCTGATACCGCCCAGTGTCCTCCTTATTTTCTATGCTGCCCTTACAGAAGTCTCGGCGGGCAAGATGCTTATGGCCGGCATTTTGCCGGGTATCTTGTCCACAGTTGTTTTTATGCTGGGCATCTGGGTTGTCAGTGTGCGCTTGCATGCACGCGACGCTGTCCTGCCCGCCACGGGCTGGGCAGAGCGCATTCGCTCCTTGGGCCAGGCTTGGCAAGTACTGGTCTTGTTTGTTTTTGTGCTTGGCGGCATATATATGGGGTTCGTCACTCCAACTGAGGCAGGAGCTATTGGGGCATTTCTTGCGTTTGTGATGCTCTTGCTGTCACGGTCAGCGCGCCCGGAACTTAAAAGCCGTCTGTACGAAAGCTTCCGGTCATCCATTACCACTACGGTGATGATACTGATGACCATGGTTGGGGCAGGCATATTCAGTTATTTTCTTAGCCTTGCAGAAATTCCCCAAACCGTCTCTGAAATCGTTACATCGGCTGATGTACCGCCCATGGTGGTCATCTTCTTGCTGTTATGTATTTATTTCCCGCTGGGTATGTTTTTAGATGCGTTCTCGATGCTGGTCATTACGCTTCCCATCATGTATCCAACGGTGGTGTCATTGGGTTTTGATCCCATATGGTTTGGTATTTTGTGCGTAAAAATGTGTGAAATCGGCCTGATTACCCCTCCAGTCGGGCTGAATGTTTACGTCATTGCAGGCATTGATCGTAAGACTCCATTGCCGCAGGTATTTGCCGGCGCCTGGTGGTTTGTGATCATGGAAATTGTTACCACAGCCATCCTGTTTTTCTTCCCCGTTATCGTCACGGGTCTACCCGACACAATGTTGGGCAAATAAAAAAAGGCCGGTTGCGAAAGCAAACCGGCCCTTTTTATTTAGTGGGTGTTAATTGGTTGTTCAGGGTTGGGTTGCAGACACCGGAATGTCGGGCTTGCCCTTGATGGATGACATGACACCAAAGAACAGTGCCACCCATACAAGCGCACCAACCAGCCAAAGCATGTTGCCCGTGATAAACGCCTGACCAAGCAAACCAGCCATGATCACGTAATAGAACATGGGGATCAGGGTTTTTCTGACGATCTCGCCTTCGCGGCTGATCATGCCTACCACGGCACAGGCTGCCACTACGTTATGCACGCAAATCATGTTACCTGCCGCACCCCCTACAGCCTGCAGTGCTACTACATAGGCTGACTGGTCCATCGACAGGCCAATCTGCGTGGCTGTGGAGAACTGGAAGTACGAGAACATCATGTTGCTGACTGTATTGGAGCCCGCGATAAAGGCACCCAAGGCGCCAACCCATGGCGATACGTTAGGCCAGGCCTGACCAGCCATGGACGCGGCACTTTGTGCCAACACCATAGGCATGCTGTCAAGACTGCCATCCGCGGCACCGGAGTTAATAAACACCTGCACCATGGGCACAGCCAGGAGCAGCGCTGGAGCAGCCTGCATCATGGTCCTTCCTGAGTCGCCAAGGGCCCGGCCGTATTGCTTCATGCTCATGCCAAAGATGCCAATGCACGCCAGTGAAGCGATGATTAGGATCATGCCCGGTGAAAACAGGAACTGCGCTGATGACGAGATGGACGTTCCGAACAGATCGGGGAAATCAAGCGTGGCGCTTGAGCCTGTAAGCAACGCTTTGACAGGACCAACCGTGCGGGTGATAACCAGCAGCAGAACCACCAGAATGTACGGCGAAAAAGCCTTGAGCGCAGAGTAATGCTTGTCGGTTTGTGCAGCTTGTTCAACCTTGACTGTACCCAGCCACTGCGTTTCCCAGTTGTCCCGCTCGGGGAAGTCAAAGATTTCTTTGGGTTGCAACCAGCCGCGGCGTGCCGCAGGGATCACAATGGCCATGCCGACCAGCGACCCCAGAAGGGACGGGAACTCGGGTCCAAGCACCACGCCGATGATGTAGTACGGAATGGTAAAGGCCAGCCCGGCAAACAGGGCGAACTTCCAGATGCGCAGCCCTTGCGTGAAGGAACGCTCGGCACCAAAAAAGCGCGTAAGCATACTGCTAAGGAGCAGTGGAATCAGGACACCAGTAATGCCGTGCAGCAGCACGACATCGCTAACAATTTGCTGCACATATTCCAGCGGCTGCAACGGGTCGATAAGCGCGGCCACATCAGCCTTGTTGTCAATGCCCGACGTAACCCCAACAATCATGGGGGTGCCCACCGCACCAAACGATACCGGTGTGGACTGGATGATGAGCATGGACATGACCGATGCCATGGCAGGAAAGCCCAGGGCAAGCAGTAGGGGAGCCCCTACCGCGGACGGTGTGCCAAAGCCGGAAGACCCTTCGATGAGTGAGCCAAACAGCCAGGCCACAATAATGACCTGAATGCGCCGGTCAGGCGAAATGTCCATAAACCCCTGGCGTATTGACGCCAGCACCCCACCTGCCTTTAAGGCATTAAGCAGCAGGACCGCGCCAAATACAATGAACAGCAGGGTAATGGCCGTAATGACGCCATGAACCGTGGCGGCGGCAATAACGGCGCCTTTGGCACCCCAGACAAGTAACGCCAGTAGCGCTGTAACGACATAAGCAGCCCCCATGGACAGGGTGGCTGATCGCGCCATGACGACCATTAGCGCGAATACAACTGCAATAGGCGCCAGCGCCAGTATCGTGTGAATCATAATTGGACTCTCCATCTCCTCCAGTAAACAAAGACAACTGCTGAAGGCCAGGACGGGAGCCTTTTGTTGTGATGGGCGCGGGCCTGCTGCAGCAAATTATCTTGATTTCGCCATCATAGGCGTATTGGGTAATTTGCTGCAGCCGCGTTTACCCTGATACGCGTGCGGGCTAACGTTGCCCGAAAGTGGTATCACCAAAAATACGGTGGGTGCTAGGCGGCAGGGCGCGCCAGTATTGCTGTGGCCCGGTTACTGTGGCCTGAAGGCTGGCTGCCGCATGCCAGGGCCAGCGCGGGTTATACAGCATGGCTCGGCCAAGGGCCACCATATCAGCCTGTTCCTGCTCAATAATGCGTTGTGCCTGGGCTGGTTCTGTAATCAGGCCCACCGCCATGGTGGGCAAGCCGGTTGCCTGCTTGATTTTTTGTGCAAAATCAACCTGATAGCCCGGGCCGACTGTAATGTTTTGCAATGGCGTGACACCGCCGCTGGAGACGTCTATCCAGTCAACGCCACGTTGTTTAAGCGCCTGAGCAAACTGTATTGTTTGCGCAACATCCCAGGACGGGCCTTGGTCGTACCAATCTGTGGCCGACACCCTGACGCCAACGGGCATGGATGCCGGCATGGCATTCTTTACCGCTTCAAATACTTCCAGCGGAAAACGCATGCGATTTTGTAGCGAGCCGCCATAGTCATCATCACGCTGATTGGCAATGGGCGATAAAAACTGGTGCAACAGGTAACCATGCGCCGCATGCAGTTCGATAGCTTGGATGCCCAGACGTACAGCGCGTTGTGCGGCCTGAACAAACCCCTGCAATACGCGTTGCCGATCGTCGCGGGTCATGGCTGATGGAGCACGCTCATCAGGCTTGTGGGGCAGGGCGCTGGGTGCCAGCGTATCCCAGCCACCCTGGGTTGGCTCTAGCAGTCCTCCACCTTCCCACGGTACTGCACTGGACGCTTTACGGCCCGCATGGGCTAGTTGTATGGCTACGGGGATGGGCGACACGGCCCTTATGTTGTCCAGAACCTGCTTAAGAGCAGCTTCGTTGTCATCGTTCCACAGCCCCAGACAGCCCGGCGTAATACGGCCTTCGGGCGTTACGGCAGTGGCCTCAATGCACAGCATGCCGGCGTCGGATAACGCCAGGCTGTTTAGATGGGCATGATGCCACGCTGTGGCGTTGCCGTGATCAGCAGAATATTGGCACATGGGTGAAACCATGATACGGTTTGCCAGCGTCAACTGGCCTAAAGATATGGAGTCGAACAGGGAGGTCATGGTGTGAAGATAATTGAAAGCAGCATGAAGAAAAATCAGCATACCATTCAGCCGGAGCAATGCTGGTATGGCTGAATATGCAAACGTCCACCACGCTCCAGGACAAAGTCAAGGCTGGCGAACCCATTGCCGATCCGGTCTTGTTATTGCACGTACATAAGGGCCAGCGCCTGTACCCGTGCGACGTAGCCAACGCATCCCGTACGCCCGAATGGGCAAAGCCGGCCCTTGAAGTGGCCTTTGCGCTTGATCAAGGCTAGACACCGCGGAATGGCGGTAGAGTTGTGCTTGTATCAATCCAGCGTCAAAATATCAAAAATTGCATTGAAATGTCATTGACAGCGGGTTTTGTTGCCACTACGATTAATCGGGTTTTGGCAGGTCAATACATGTTGCACAAATAGCCTGCCGCACGGCTTGGCCTACAGGAGGGGACTAATGAACCGACGTGAATTCAACACACTGATGCTGGCCGGAGCCGCCAGCTCCATTGCATTTCCGGCACTCGCCAAAACTGAAAATATCGAGTTGCACGTAGCACTGGACTATCCGCCCGACAACGTCTGGCTTAAAACCACACAGCGCTTTGCCGATGCCGTGGCCGACCGTACCGACGGCAACGTCACCATGAAAATTGCTCACAGCGGTGCAACGGGCAGCTGGGACCAGGCCATCGAGGCCCTGCAAATTGGCACTAACGACATCGTGCTTGAATCCATCGGCACGCTGGATCGCTACGATCCCCTGCCGGGTGTCGAGGCCTTTCCTTACCTGATCAAAGATCTGGACCACTTCAAAAGCGTCTACTACGGTGATGTGGGTGCCGAGTTTATGGACGAGGTTGCTGACCGTTCCGGCTTTCGCATCATTGGCGCCGGCTATCGTGGAGCGCGCAAACTTACTGCTAACCGCAAGGTTGTCACGCTAGAGGACCTGGCCGGCCTAAAGCTGCGTGTGCCACCTCTTAAAATGTATCGCCGCACCTGGGAACTCCTTGGCGCCAGCCCCGTTCCCATGCCAGCGTCCGAGATCTTTACCGGTTTGCAACAAGGCATTATTGATGGTCAGGAAAACCCGCTTGAATTTATTGATACCAATAAGCTCAACGAGGTACAGACTCATGTCATGAACACAGACCATGTCATTGGCGCCATGACGTTCATTTTCAACGATACACGCTTCCAGTCGCTGTCACCTGAGCTGCAGGATATCTTGCGCGAAGAAGGTGAAAAGGCCATGCTCTGGGCCACTGACGAGGTCCTGTCCATCGAGGACGAGTACGAAAGTCACCTTGTCGACGGTGGCATGGAAATTGTAGATGTCGAGATCGACAGTTACCGCGAAAAAGTCGCACCCATCGTCGAGGACTTCCCCAAGCTCCAGAAATGGGTCGAAAAATTCCAGCAGGTTGAGGGATGACCACTCATAGCAGTACGGGCAGGGCACCCGCCAGCCGGGTGTCTGCCGTTGCGGACAAGGTTGAGGCAGGGCTTAACTTTTTACTTGCCCTGATGTTGTTTGTGCTTGCCGCATGCCTGTGCTACCAGGTGTTTGGCCGTTACGTTCTTAATCACGCTCCGGGGTGGACCGAAGAAGTCGCCCGCATCCTTGTGGTGTACATCACTATGCTGGGTACGGGCGTGCTTGTTAGGCGCAACGGGCACATTCAGGTCAGCGTGCTGATCGACGCAATGCCGCCTTCCATCCGGCGCTGGATGCTGTGGTTTCGGGACGCTGTTGTATTGTCTGCCGCGGGTATTCTTGCCTGGTTTGGGTATGGGCTGGCCAATATTGGCGCCAACCGGCTAACCCCTGCGCTAGAAATACCCATGTTCTGGCCATTTCTGGCTGTCCCCGCTAGCGGCGTGCTTATCGCCTTTTTTCTGGTTGTGTGGCGTGTTGAAGACGGCGATAAAGCCGACGACAGCGCAACCGCCAACGTGCCGTAACACGGAGCGCAGCTGAATCATGGCTCTGGTTTCCTTATTGCTTGGCTCGATTTTTGGCCTGATGCTCCTGGGCATACCCGTGGCGTTTGCCATCCTAGTGGGTGGGGCGGTAACCATCGCCATCATGATGCCACAGGCCAGCCTGATCATCGTGCCACAGCAAATTTTTAACGGCATTGATTCTTTCAGCCTGCTGGCCATACCGTGCTTTCTGCTTACAGGCGCGCTCATGAGCGCAGGTGGCATCACCACACGCCTACTGGCGTTGGCCAATGCCATACTGGGCCGCTTCAAGGGCGGTCTGGCCATGTCCAATGTGTTGTCGGCTGCCTTCTTTGCCGGTATTTCCGGCTCTGCCGTGGCAGATACATCGGCGCTGGGGCGCATTCTTATCCCTGCCATGATCCAGGCTGGGTACAAGCCCGGCTTCACGGCCGCACTTACCGCATCAGCCAATGTGCTGGCGCCCATTATTCCGCCCTCTATCGCCTTTATTGTGGTGGGCGTGCTAACTGGGCAGTCCATTACGCGCCTGTTCATTGCCGGCATTCTTATCGGGCTGCTATACGCACTGGCCCTGATTATTGTTATTGCCTGGCAGGCGCGTACTCATGATTTTCCCGTGCATGGGCGCACACCCCTGCCAGAGATCTGGCGTACGTTCGTCGATGCCCTGGCCGCTGTGGTGATGCCGCTGCTTATTGTGGGCGGCATCCGTACCGGCATTTTCAATGTGACAGAGGTGGCTGCCGTCACGGTGTTGTACGCCTTGTTTGTGGGGTTTGTGGTCTATCGCGAGCTCACTGTGCGCAAGGTGTACGACGCGTTGGTGTCCTCCGCCCACATTACCGCGGTGATCATGATCATCGTGGGTACTGCACGTGTCTTTTCTTGGGCGCTGGGTTATACCGGACTGCCGGGGCAGATTGCCGACTACTTGCTTTCCATTACCGAAAGCCCGCTCATGTTCCTGCTGCTGGTCAATGTGCTGCTTTTGATCGTGGGCATGTTTGTGGAAGCCAATGCAGCGCTGATCATGCTGCTACCCGTTCTGTATCCAGTGGCCATGCAGCTGGGCATTGATCCGTTGCACTTTTCAACCGTCATGGTCGTCAATTTGTGCATAGGGCTGATCACGCCGCCTGTGGGGCTCACACTAAACCTGACAACACTCATGGCGGGCATTCGGCTGGAAGAGGGTGTCAGGGCCATCTGGCCATTTTTGGCGGCGGCTTTTATTGTTTTGGCCATGCTGGCGTACATACCAGGTTTGGCCACGTGGCTACCCAATCTATTAATGGGCTAGCTGGCAACACACAACAACACGGCAATACGGGGATCAGGAATGGGACGTGTGCAGGACAAGATTGCACTGGTATTTGGTGCGGGCTCAGTCGGTGAGGGCTGGGGTAACGGCAATGCGGCTGCCGTGGCGTACGCGCGTGAAGGCGCGCGGGTGGTTGCAGTCGACCTGAACCAGGAAGCTGCTGAGGCTACACGCGATCTGATCGCCGACGAGGGCAGTGATGCCATTGCTGTTCGTGCAGACGTGACCAACGAAGCCGATGTGGTCGCTGCCGTCGCAAAAGCAGTGGAGCACTACGGGCGCATTGATATCTTGCACAACAATGTAGGCATGAACGTGCCCGGAGGCGCTGTAGACGCCACTCCGGAAAGCTGGCGCAAGGTCATGGACGTTAACCTGACCAGCGTGTTTCTGGCCTGCCGAGAAGTGCTGCCCATTATGCTCAAGCAGGGTGGCGGGGCCATTATCAATATTTCTTCACTGGCCGCTATTCGTTATACAGGCTACCCCTACATTTCTTATTATGCGTCCAAAGCCGGGGTCAATCATTACACCCGGGCGTTGGCTATGGAGTTTGCCGACAAAGGCATTCGGGCCAATACCATCATGCCCGGCGTCATGGATACCCCGCACATTTATAAGCAAATCACGGGCTACTACGATAACGTCGAACAAATGAAAAGGGACAGGGCTGAGCTGTCACCCATGAAGCGTCAGGGTGAAGGGTGGGACGTGGCCTGGGCGTCTGTGTTTCTAGCTTCGGATCAGGCCAAGTTCATCACCGGTGTCGAGTTGCCGGTGGACGGGGGCAAGCACTGCATGTAATTGGCGCCGTCGATCATTCTTTAGCCATGATCGCCCTGACGGTTATGTCATCGTCCGGCGCCAGTGTCAGTTTGTGGTAAGACAGATCTTGGTTATCTAGTCCCTGGGTTTCGCCCTGTATATCCCAGCCAACAAACCGGTAGCCCGCCTTGGGTTTGGCCTCTAGCTCTAATGGCATGCCCGCAAAGTATTGGCCGGCCCAAGGCATGGCCAGATACGGTTCCATGTTGATCGCCTTTTCATTGGCCGCCACGGGTTTTTCAATTTCGTTATCGGTCAGGCCTAGCTCAATTGTATTGACCTGGACAGTACCGGCAGAGACTTCCTCTTTGCCCTGCGCATTTTGGTCGTCCACGTCCACAGTCAGGGTGTAAAGCGGCCCCAGGTCAAAAAACTCCTGTAGATGTTGACGTTGGATGGCAGGGCGCTGCTGTGCGAATTCGATCATGTCGTTGATTCGTTCGTGCCATTTATCCATCCGGAGTGGTGCGCTCCAACGATGGATATGTCTGGGCATTTCTGACTCGATAAGGTTTTCATGCTTTCTAATAAAAAAAATCAGACGGCTAGTGTGGAAACTTGTATTTAATAGATCCGAGAAGCGAGTAATAAAATGGTCTCTTAATGAGTCATTTTCCAGAAAGTACCGTAATGTTTTTGTAGACCAGGGTGGATTGTACGGTGAGTCGCTGCTAGGATCGGTCGAGTAGGATAGCATTTTCTTATTTGGATTATTAAAGGCCATATCAGTGTCATAAAGAAGCCAGCGCCATCGGCCGTCCATAGCTTTTTCCTCATGGCGACCAAAGAATAATGCGTTCTGTTTTGTAAGTTTGTTCGCATATGGCCGGTACCTCCACCATGCGATATTGTTTCCTGGCCAATCTGTATTGGCAATAAATATTTGTGCTGCATAATAATCAATTAAACTGTCTATGCTGATGTTTTCCTTAAACGCCTCATAGTCGCTTGCGTTTTTTATCTTTGTAATTGTTTTATTCCAGTGGCTGGCATCTCCATGTTGTGCAATACTGTTTCTTTTAAGAAGGTCGACGTTGTAATCC
>DAHVSI010000134.1 GCA_027324645.1 Castellaniella sp.
CCTGCACCACGCCATGAAGCGCCAGACTATGAAGGCAGTGGCAAACTAGAGGGTAAGGTAGCTATTATCACAGGAGGCGACTCTGGTATCGGCCGGGCGGTTGCAGTGCTATATGCGCGCGAAGGTGCTGATGTTGCGCTGGTTTATCTTAATGAACATGAGGATGCGGCTGAGACCAAAGAAGCCGTCCACGCAGAAGGTAAGCGCTGTCTGCTCATCAGTGGGGATGTACGCGATAAGTCTTTTTGTGAAGACGCCGTAGGCAGGACAGTAAAAGAGTTAGGCGGGCTCGATATTCTTGTCAACAATGCCGGCTTTCAGGAACACGCCGACTCGCTTGATGCATTGACCGAAGCACATTTTGAAGAGACTGTAGACACTAATATAGGAGGCTACTTCCGCATGTCTCGCGCGGCATTACGCCAGTTGCCTGAAGGCGGATGCATCATTAACACCGGATCGGTAACCGGCCTGCGAGGCAGCCCCAGCCTGCTGGATTACTCTGCAACAAAAGGGGCTATCCATGCTTTCACACGTTCCCTGGCCGCAAATCTTATTAAACGTGGCATCCGCGTCAATGCTGTTGCCCCTGGCCCCGTCTGGACACCACTTAACCCTTCAGACAAGCCGGCCAGCCATATCCCTGAGTTTGGCAAGGGCACGCAATATCACCGGCCTGCTCAGCCAGAGGAACTCTCGCCAGCATACGTTTTTCTGGCGGCGCCTAGCTGCTCCAGCTATATAACGGGCATTGTGCTGCCAATTACGGGTACGGCGGGCGATTAAATTCGTTTTGCTGGCGCTGGGCAAGCCTGACCTGTCGAAGCATATCAGTCACGTGTCCGCTGACTGGCTGGCGCCGCGCCCCAGAAAGCCAATAATGATGCAATGCATTTTGCAATATTTTCTGACGCCGGTGCCAGCCTGGTTGGTTAGCCAGAACATGCCAGGTATGGCGTGCAGCATCGCGCCAGGATAAACGCATCCAGGCGACAACCAGCGCATTACGGGCCAGTAATCGCTCACGGCCCACGCTATCCCTTAACGGTGAAGGGTTATGCCACACAGCAAGTTCGGGAGCATAAAGAATACGCCAGCCACGCTCCATCAGATCCAGCGCCAACAACGATTCTTCACCCCCAATAAACAGCCCTGACCAATAGCCCCCGACTTGCTGGAATGCGGATGAACGCACTACACAAGCACCGGCCATGAACCCCGTCAGGGCCGGCCCCACATCTGGCTCGCCATCAAGCGGACTCGCCGCCATCAGCGAGCAGGTGCTATCTGTGGCTGCTGAAGGCCCTACCAGCACACGTGCATTCAGTGCCGCCACATTGTCATAACGCTCCAGAATATCCTGAGCACGGTGCAAGGCACCCGCGCGCCAGCACACATCATCATCACAGAAGGCAACGTATTTAGTCGCCGCTGCCTGTAATCCCAGGTTTCTTCCTGCTGCACCAAGGTTGGATGGCGCCCGCACAAGCTTGACATCCGGGAAGCGCTGCGCCACGCACGCTGCAGTACTGTCCGTGCTGGCATTGTCGACAACAACCAGGGGGACGTCGGGCACCGCTGCTTTCAATCGGTCGAGCGTCTGGCGCAGCTCGTCGCAGCGGTTGTATGTCAGCACAACGATACTCATGTTGCGAGCTAGTGGCGGGCCGTTATGCATGATCCCCTCGCTGATCACCAAGCTTCCAGTATTGCTCAGGCAGCGCGTCGTCCCCCTGGCCCGCTGTCAAGCCCATGGGTCCTAACTGACTGGTATACGCAGCGACGGCCAGGCGTTTTTGCTGAGTATTAGCCTGGACAGTCAGCCACGGCGTTGCCCATATGCGCTGTTGGGCCAGCCAAGCCAGCCGCTGCTGGACCAGCCCGGGAATACGGCGGTAAGGGACGTCTTCGTAGGCAATCCACTGCGATGTCCTTTCGTATTTTGCACGCACTCTTAGTACGGCCTCATTGACGCGCAAATGATCCTCATGAAACAGCCCCAACGGAAACAGCACGGTGTCAGGATGCCATTGGCGTATGGACTGCAGCAAACCTTGTTCCATGCATTGTGCATGACCCCCATACTGGCTATCCAGGATGTTGAGATGGAGGTCTATAGCATCGACTTTATGTAATGCCTGTCTGTTTTCTTCTCTTCGTGCGAGCATAGCTTGTCTGGCGTAAGAAAACCCGCAACGCTGATCCCACTCTGGCGCCACGGCATCCTCTTCGGGCAAGCCTGCACAGACCGTCAGCACCTGACTACCAGGGTGCTGAGCCAGCAATGCGCCGCAGCTGAGCACCGCATCATCAAAGTGAGGGGACACGACGAACATGCTTCCCTGTTCGGGATGGCTGCGTTTAACTGGAGGGTTCATGACACTCAGTGGTACACACGTTGATATTCACCCTGTCTTCTCGACCAGAAAACTTCCTATGACCAAGGCATCCAGTGGCGAGGTAAAAAATGCCTCTAACGCGTCACGCGGCGAGCAGACGATGGGTTTTCCTCGCGTATTGAATGAGGTGTTGATCAGAACCGGCACCCCAGTGCGCTGCTCGAATGCACGCAAGACATCGTGATAACGTGGATTGTCGGCGTGGCTGACCGTTTGGACCCGTGCCGTGCCGTCAGTATGCCTAACTGCAGGAATGCGCTTTGCCTGATCGGCTAGCACGTTATAGACAAACAGCATGAAAGGCGCATGAATACGGGACTTTCCCATGGCATCAAACCACTTGTGAGCAGACTCTTCCAATACGGCAGGCGCCACTGGCCGAAAGTCTTCACGATCCTTCAAGGCATTGAGTTTCCCTTGCATGTCAGGGTCGACAGGCGAGGCAATGATGGACCGATTGCCCAACGCCCGTGGACCAAATTCCATACGGCCTTGGAACCATCCTATGATTTTTCCGTCGGTAAGCAAATCAGCCGTGACGGAGGCCGGGTCGGACACTTTCCGATAACGGATTTTTGCCAGCGATAGCGTCTGTTCTATCTGTTCATCGTCATACGAGGGACCCAAGGAAGCGTGCTCCATGAACCAGCGACGCGGTCCTTGACGGCTCTTGTGGTCTTGGTAGAGTGCTGCACCTAACGCCGTCCCACTGTCGCCAGCAGCTGGCTGAACCCAAACGCAATCAAACGGCCCGTCCCGGGCGATACGAGAGTTCATCACGCAATTCAATGCGACGCCGCCCGCCATACAAAGATGGGAGGCGCCGGTCTGGTGCCACAACCATTCCGTCATATGCATGACGGTCTCTTCGAGCACTGCCTGCAGGGACCGCGCCACATCCATATGGTGCTGCTCCAGTGGTTCCCCCCGCTGACGGGGGGCCCCCAGACGTTCTGTTAAATCGCCCATATGCAGTGAAAAACCCCCTTCGTCATCCGTTCTTACCATGTCACGGAATAAATCGGCCAGCGCCGGCTTTCCGTAAGAGGCTAATGCCATCACCTTATATTCGTCACTGGCATGAAGAAAGCCTAAATGGTGTGTTACCGCTTCGTAGAGCAGCCCAAGGGAGTCAGGCATTTTTATTTGTTTGAGACGCTTGTATTGGCCGTCGGAGAAGTGCCCATAGCTGGTGGTCACCCCTTCCCCCCTTCCGTCCATGGTCAATACTGCTGACGACTCAAACGGCGCTGCCAGGTAAGCACTCGCTTCATGACAAAGGTGATGATCCAGGAATGTCCAGCGCTCTTGCAAGGTATCTAGATGTATGCCACGGAAACGAGACGCAAGGTGAAGGGGCGCTGCCGACACAAGCTGCCGAGGAGCGTTAGTCATATAACAAAGAAACAACGGATCCCATGGGGACCCCCCATCCTGCGGTTTTTCATGCGCCGAAGGTTCAAGCGGCAACACTATTTCGCCGGACGAATTCACAGCATCATGTGGCAACAAAGAGGGATCAAAAGAATAAGCTACCTGATGCACATCGGCCAGATTAATCCCGGCGTGTGCCAGACAGTAATCCATAGCGTTAAACGGTAGTTGCCATGCCGTAAACGGTACAGGCCGCTTACCGTGCTTGATACCTGTAAAGCGCTCTTCTTCGGCTGCCGCAACCACTTGGCCATCGTGCACCAGTGCGGCGGAACAGTCATGAAATGCAGCATTGATTCCCAAGGTGTACATGGATATCTCCACTATTGAAATCACTGTATGAACTGTTCAGCCCCACCACGACCGGAACGAACAGCATTGACCTGTTGCTACGGCCAGGAGGTTTCGCCCATGGGCAACACCATGACCTCGGGAATGACACTATCTTCAGGCTGCGTGAGCACAAAACAGATTGCGCGCGCAACGCGGTCAGGATCTTGCAATGTCGTCACATCAATATCAGGAAACCGGTCCAGGAGAAATGGAGTACGCATGCCTCCAGCAATGACCACGCTGACTCTGATGCCTTTGGGTCGAAATTCTGCATGCAGTGCCTGTGACAAGCCGGCCAACCCCCATTTGCTGGCATGGTAAGCAGCGGCATTGGGCCAGCCACGACGAGCCGCAGTTGACGCGACGTTAACAATGTGTCCATTGGGATTTAAAACGGTCAACGCAAATTTTGACATCACAAAGGGCCCGGTCAGGTTTGTGCTTAGTACCCGTTCCCACGCTGATACTTCCATTTCCTCGACGGGAGCTGTGACGTCTATACCTGCACAATTAATCACTGCATCAACGCCGCCATGTTGTCCAACAATGGTTTCCAGCACATTCTGCACATCCGAGACCGCAGCAACATCCCCTGTGACCGTTTGAATCTTTCCAGCCGCCTGGGATCGTCTTTCTGCCATCTCCAATAAACGCGACTCATTGATATCGAAAGCAAAGACATGAGCGTGCTGTTGGGCCAACTGTTCACAAAGCGCTTCTCCCAGCCCACTGCCCGCACCTGTCACGAGTACCACCTGCTCTGCTAGCGATAAAGAATCTTGCATAAAGCCCCTCCCGAATGATCGTCAGAGTTAAGTCCGTTCAGACAACGCTGCATGCAGCAAGTAGCGTGCCCAGACAAGCGCTGTAACGAACTAACCATGAACATCACATTGGCATCATGACTTAGACGGACTAGGATGAATAACGAGATAAGGAATGCAAGGAGGCCGCATTGCCCGAAGCAAAACTGGCAGCACAATTGCAGCAGGACACGGTATTGACACCACGATTGCAGCAATCCTTGAAATTTCTGCAAATGTCTACTCTGGAATTTCAACAAGCCATCCGCCACGCTCTGGACACCAACCCTTTTCTTGAGGATGCGGACACAGAAGAGGAAAGCGAATGGGAATCAGCCAACGCGGTCATGGATAGCGTGCATCTGTCAGCGTCAGAGGGTGATAGACAAGTCCCCGACCACAGCAGCCACTACCCCGCACCCTATACCGAAGGCGATACGGATCCTTGGACCTACACGGCAAGCCGTCAGTCACTGCGTGACCGGTTATACCAAGCTTTGGGCACCCTCCCTTTATCCAGACGAGATTATCTGCTGGCCAGCCATATCGTTGATGCGCTGGATGACGACGGCTACCTGCGCCAGGAGATCTCGGCGCTGTCCACAGATGATTCCTTCAGACCTGCCGTGATACAGGCGGAATGGCGAGTGGCGCTGCATACCGTGCAGCAACTGTTGGCCCCCGGCATCGCCGCACGCGACTTGCGCGAATGTCTGCTGCTTCAGCTGCACGCCCGACACCCCAAAACAGACGCCGTTCCTGCCTACCAATTGGCCAAAACAATTGTCGATCAACACCTGCAACGACTCGCCCGCAATGATTGGGCCGGGATGCGGCGCGAGCTGGACACGGACGACAGAACATTACAGCAAGCTTGTGAATTGATTCGCTCTCTTGATCCCAGACCGGGCTTGCGCTATGACGAAGAGGCTGTCTTATATGCAAGCCCTGACGTCACGGTCGACAAAGTGGGAGCCCGCTGGCGTGTCCGCCTTAATGCTGAAACGATGCCCCAGATACGCCTGCATAGCCACTACATAGCTTGCTTGCGCCGTATGCCTGTTAATCAGCGTGGGCAACTTAGACAGGAACTGCAAGAGGCCCGTTGGCTCATACAAAACCTGCAACAACGCTATGCAACTGTTTTGAGCGTCGCACAAGCCATTGTGGTTCGCCAGCACCGTTTTTTTGATTATGGTGACGTAGCTTTACGTCCCCTGACACTGCGTGAACTTGCTGAGGATCTTGAGCTGCACGAATCAACAATATCACGAGCCACAGTAGACAAATACATGTTGACGCCACGGAGCCTGTACAGCTTCAGACATTTTTTTTCACGCGAACTAACTACTCAGGCTTCTGGAACCTGCTCTGCAACGGCTGTACGCGCCCTTATCCAGAAACTGGTGGACACCGAAAATACCAAACAACCTTTATCCGACGTCAGTCTGGCTGAGCACCTGGCAGACCATGGCATTGTCGTTGCGCGCCGCACTGTCACCAAGTATCGCAACCAACTGAAAATTCCGTCCGTAGAGCTGCGCAAGACCCACTACTGAAGGGATGGCCATAATCGTCCAGGCATGAAACGTGCTGATCATGATTCAAGCTAGTTGTTGAACATCACACATCCTTGCTTGCGGAGGGCATATGGCATCTAACAATTTTTCAGCATCCATTCGGGACTGGCCCGAAGATGCGCGAGAAGCAGCCCAGCTAGTGGTTGAGCAGTATGGGGAACCCGACGAAACGACCGACAGCTGGGTGATATGGCACCGTCCAGGACCATGGAAACGCATTGTGGCATCGCGCAAGGTTCATGAACACAACTTCCCAACGCCCCATCTGGACTCTGTTGAATCCGTTATTGACTATCGGGTCCCTCATGGCAAGACGCAGGAGTTGTACCTGTTCGATGGCAGTGTAGTGATTGATCGCACCAAGGGCGAAGTCTCAGTGCGATGTCATGATGAACAAGCGAATTTTCTGGCCCTGAACCTTATGCACGACATCGCCACAGGCGCCCTATCGGCTGACGAAGCACGGGAACGGTATGCTCAGGCTTTTCTGGACTACAGGCGCAAAAAACCCACGCCGTATATGGACAAGCTGCAATTTACACTGCCTTCCGGCGATACAGCGGATGCGGATATTGCCATATTAAGTGACGAGGATCTGACGAACGCCGTAGAGGAAGGCAAACGAGCTGACTCCTGATGTTTGGCCATCATGGCCCGGTTTGACCGGGGCCAGACAAATTACTCGTCTTGCTGGGCAAGGAGTTCTTCACATATCTTCTTTAATTCTGGCACTACGGCCTTTAGTTGCCGATCGTCAAGGTGATCATGGAAATAATCAGGGGCCTCGCCGGCTACAAGTGTTCTACAACTCTCTTCCTCATCCTCTCGGAACTGCCCTTGCACAGCGCCCAGCCTGTCTGGACTTACAACTGGCGGATCGAAGACCATCACGTCGATGGGTTTCAGATCGGAGACATAAGACAACAGATACTCCCTTAGTGGTTCATCCACTTCGGTCCCGTCTGTCTCCATTGCGCTTTGGTCGTTAACGGTTTCCGCACGGACGACGAATCCCTTTTCTTCTAGTTCTTCCTGTAGAAACGTATTTAAACGAGGATCCTCGAACGCATTAAAACCACCAAACACGGCACTAGTGAACGGTTTGTCGTCATGCACCCATAAATCTGCCTGAATTTTCTGACGCACGAGCACCGCATTGCGTTCACTGTCGAAGACGAAGTCGGCACTCAGAATGTAGTGTTTAGCCTTGGCGCCGGCTATCTCCTGATCTGGCTGGTCCCCTTTGGCAAGCTCCGCATCGAAGGTCTCATAACTGATGCCGGAATCCCATAGCGACCAGCCCTCTTCTTCGTCTGAAGACAGCGAGGTGTCCCACCATGGAATCAGCAAACCCGTTGCGTAATCGGCCTTGGTGATCTTCACACGACTATCGTAGTCGCCCACGCGTTCCTGTTCGCTCCATAATGCTGCGTGGTGGCTTCCCTGCTGTGCATACCGCGTCGTATGCCGCCTTTCTTCCGGGCTGGAAAAATCCTCGTTTTGGAGCTCAATATGGTGAAACGTATATTCGTAACCAGGCTCTGTGTCCGCCGCCTGGGCGGCGATTGGCAATGCCAACATGGTGCCAATGAACAGTCCTGCAATGCGGGTGAACGTGCATGTGTGTGTAACAGGCATGGCAACTCCCTTGTCGTGGTCGTTTCCATAACCATACCGACACAGTCGAATACGTACACCGTTCGTTTGGAGAGTTTTGTTTTTCCAGACCACGAGACTGCCATCTGATTCCAGTACACTGGGTATACCGGTCTACATATCTTTATCGAGGTGCAACGATTATGGCGCAACATACTGCTTACGTTTCAACACTGTTTCATAATCAGGACAATGCCGACAAGGTCACGGTTGCCTTTACTATGGGTGTTAACGCGCTAAAACGCGGCCACACTGCCACAATCATTCTCATGGCCGACGCAGTCACGCTGGGGCAGCCCAATGCTACAGACGGAATTGATATAGGCGCGCCCTTCGAACCCGTTTCGGACCTGATGAAACAATTTCTGGATAACAACGGACAAGTCGCTGTCTGCCGATCATGCATGGTGCACAACGGCTTCAGCGATGAGGACATGGATCAGCGATTTCCCATCATCACGGCCCCCGACGTCATTGACCTACTCATGGGGGCGCAAGGGTCACTGCAGGTTAGTTAGCGGGCGTTCCCTGACTAGAGGCTTCGACTATTGCTTGCAAACAATTCTGTGCATCGCCCTGCACGACTTGAACACTGCATGCGAGCATCAGGTTCAGATTCAGGCCGAAGTCTTCAATCGTGTAGCCTTGCTTGTCAACCAAGACACCATTCTTTGGACTCCCCGGCACCTGTTCGGTCAGCGGCCGTGCCTGGCGGGTATAGCCCCAGAC
>DAHVSI010000135.1 GCA_027324645.1 Castellaniella sp.
GGTCCAGCGACAGAAATGCCTGCCATAGCGATGCCGGCCTGTCGCTGCGCGTTGCCTTGATGCGGTGGATTAATGGTCGTGGAAACCACTTGATGCCCAGCCAGAAAGTGATAAGGCCGATGGGCACATTGACCAGAAAAGTCAGGCGCCAGCCCAGGTCCAGGCCACCAATTTCAATAAGAAAGCCGCCCAAGACCGGGCCAATGGCAACAGAAAACCCCACAGTCGTGCCAAAGTACCCAAAGGCGCGGCCCCGTTCAGCGCCCCGGAAGTACTGCTGTATCATCCCCACGCCCTGGGGGCTGAGCAATCCGGAGCCCAGTCCCTGAATAAAACGCGCCGTGTTTAACGCGGTGGCATCGGGTGCCAGACCGGCAGCCACAGATGCCAAGGTAAACAAGGCAACGCCCACCAGGAATATGCCGCCACGCCCCATGATGTCGCCGGCCCGGCCTGCTGCAACCAGTATCACCGCAAATGTCAGGGCGTATCCCGATAGCACCCACTGAATGTCGGAATGCGATGCATCAAGGGATCGTTGTATGGAGGGCAGTGCCACGTTGACAATGCTGACGCCAATGAGCGACATGAAAATGGCAATCAGCAGTACGGCCAGAATGCGCCACCGGATGGCGTCTGGCAAGGTGTCGTCGTGCCGGTTTCTAATGTTATGAGAGGCGGATGTGGAAGAAGACATGCAGGCAGTGAGTCGCGATAGTCAGCCGTCGGGGAAAACCCTATTGTAACGGTATGACTACATTTTCTGCCCGATGGCTGGTTAAAAAGGGCGTCGTGTGTCCGTTTTTGTATCCGCTGAGTCCTTGCCCCGGGTATCAAGGCTGATAATGGTCCAGCCGGGCTCTGGCTGCAGACGCGTGTCAAGCGTAAAAGGGCGTGCGTAACCTTTGGGCGTCACGGCAAACAGGGGTACCAGATGCTCCGGGTCGCTCTGTCGGTAGTCCTTGAAGCGAAATGATCCGGTAAGTTTTGTGGTTCTGATCTGGGCGCCGCCAAGAAGCAGATTCTGCAGTTTCCAGTAGCCCAGCCCGGGTGCAAACAGCGTGCGCCCGCGCAGTTTGGGTGCCGGCGCATGTTTTTCTTCCGTGTCACTGGTTGTGGTGCGTGGCAGGCTAAAGACTTCGTTCTTGCCAAACTCATCACGTCCACGCAAGGTAATAAGCTGATTGATGTGGTCGCGTGTGCCCAGTGCCAGCAATCGGCCCAGGCCGGTTCTGTCCAGATTGCGTCTGGCATGCTCAGAAAACGGCATGCCGTAATAGGTTTCCAGACCAAGCATGCGGGCCTTGGACAGGCTGTACCAATCACTGTCACAAAGCCGCACTGGCACGTTCTGTTCTTTGAGGGCAACGCCAATGGCTCTGGCTACCGGGTTGGCGCCCACAATCAGAAACCCCACCGGATCAGGTTCGTTTAAGCCCAGCAGTCGCGCAGCGGGCCGGGCAGTCAGGCTTTGCCAGATGACCGTGCCGGCGATGACTAGGAAGGTCAGGGGCAGCAGTTTGTCGGCCTGATCAACACCCAGGGCTTCCAGGCGCAGGGCAAACAGCGCTGATACCGCGGCCGCTACAATGCCTCGCGGGGCAATCCATGCAAGCAGGGCGCGCTCACGCCAGCCCAACGGCGAGCCCAGGGTGGCTACGGCCACACTGACTGGCCGGGTAATCCACAATATAACGGCCAGCAGGACAAGGGATTGCCAGCCCAGGGCGGTCAGTAAACCCAGGTCCATACGGGCAGCCAGTAAAATGAACAGGCCCGACAGCAACAGCTGACTGAGTGTTTGCTTGAATTCCAAAATATCGTCAATGGGTACATCTGGGCGGTTGGCCAGCCAAATACCCATAATTGTGACGGTCAACAGACCAGATTCCTGGTGAAGTGTATTGGCAACCGCAAAACTTGCCAGCACAAGGGCCAGCACAGACAGATTGGTGAGCGATTCCGGCAGCCATTGGCGTCGCAAAACTGTACCGGTGAACAGGCCGGCAACAATACCCGCCAGCGTGCCGGTAAATACCGTCACACCAAAAATCCACATGGCATGCTTCAGGTCATGTGTTGAGCGCAGGGCAATCAGCAACTCATACGCCAATACGGCCAGGAGCGCGCCAATGGGGTCGATCAGTATCCCTTCCCAGCGCAGGGCGTTAGCCACACTTTTGACAGGCCGCACAATACGCAGCAGTGGCGCGATAACGGTTGGCCCTGTAACGACTGTGATGGCTCCAAACAACAGAGCCAGGTCCCAATCGAAGCGCATGATCCAGTGTGAAGCCACGGCAATCAGTGCCCAGGCGACCACGGTGCCAGTCGTCACCAGGCTCCTGACCACTTTTTTCAGGCCCCGAATCTCACGAAACTCAAGGGTCAGGCTGCCTTCAAATAAAATAATGGCAACGGAGAGCGAAACCAGGGGAAACAGCAGCCCGTTGAACAGATCGTCGGGCTGCAGCCAGCCGGTGACAGGCCCCACACCCAAGCCGGCCAGCAGTAAAAATAGGATAGCCGGCACATGCAGGCGCCAGGCAAGCCATTGCGCGGCCATCGCAGTTAAACCAATGCCTGCCAGGATGAGCTCGGGATTGTCTGTCATGGTGTGCAACACCCAGGTACCATTAAAAAAACACAGCAGACCCGGTAAGGATCTGCTGTGTCGACAAAACTAAAAGCGCATGATTATGCCTGCACGCTGCGCAAAAGAAAAGGACCTGTTTACAAATTAGTCAGGGGTCAGGCCTGCGGGTCAGGTTTTTTCCATCCAGTCAGACAATTCATCGGCGTGCTCTTCTTCGTCGGCCAGAATGCCTTCCAGCAGCACGACGGTGGTGGGATCTTTGTCGCCAATAAGCGTAATAAGCTGTCGATAGATTTCGACGGCCAGTCGTTCGGCAACCAGGTTGGCGCGAATCATGGTTTTCAGGTCTGGCGAATTGTCGTATTCGGCATGGCTGCGTGCGCTAAGCGAGTCGGGATTGAAATCGGGCTCGCCCCCAAGCTGCACAATACGTTCGGCCAGCCGGTCGGCATGGGCCATTTCTTCGTCGGCATGCACCATGAATTCTTCAGCAATAGCGGGGGACGCCCACCCTTTGGCAGTGAAATGATGGCGGCGATAGCGCAAAACGCATACCAGCTCGGTAGCCAGTGCATCGTTGAGCAGCTTGCAGATTTCTTTGGCATAGGGCTGCACGCTGGGTGTGACCGCGCCGTCTTCCAGTGAGCCGCGTGCCAAGGCAATGGCGTCCTCGTCAAGCGACATGATGTTGCCATTATCAGTAGTCTTGCTGGTCATGGGCCAATCCTTTTTTACAAAGAAAGTGATGATTCACAACGTAGCGTGAATGCCCACGACCAGTCAACCGGTTTGTATCGTTTTATTGCGCCATTAAAACGGGTACCGTCATGGATTCAAGAAGCGTGCGCGACGCCCCGCCCATGACCCATTGACGCATGCGACTGTGGCCATAGGCACCCATGACGATCAGGTCGCTACTGTAGTCACTGGCCGTATTAAGAATAATATGGCCAACGCCCAGGCCGTCACTATGCTGCACAATGTGCCGGGGCGTAGGGTAGCCCAGGCTGATGCAGTAATTGGTGAAATCGTCGTCGTGCAGGTCGCGGCTGTTGAACTGCGCCTGGTCACGGTCCACTTCAAGCACCACTAGCTCCTGGCACGATTTAAGCATAGGTGCAGCATCAGTAAAGGCACGGGCCGCTTCGCGGCGCTGATCCCAGCAATACAGGATACGTTCGCCAATGGAGTTGATGGGGCCGGCATTGGGCAGCAACAGCACGGGGCGGCCAGCTGCCATGACGACGGACTCGGGTAGGTTGGGTGCCAGGCTTCTGCGGGCTTCCTCGCGTGGCGTCTTGCTCATGATGATGAGATCGCTATAACGCGCATGTTGCGCCAGGGCCTGATCGGCATCGCCGTCCGGTGCGCGCCACTGGGCTGCGACACCGGCCTCCTGGGCCTTGTCCAAAAACAACTGTCGGGTGGTTTCTTTATCCTTGTCCTGGTTGTGCTTTAGCGAAGTGCGTGCTTCCTGAGGCAGCACTTGTTCGTGATAGTAATAACTGGCAATGCCATCGGTGGGATACACGCCGACAACTGCGGCATCACGATTTTTTGCCAGTTGCAGTCCGGTTTCAATACGCCGGATACAAGATGCATCGTTACTTAGATGAATGGCAATACGGCCTGGCATGGTGGTCTCCTGTTGTAGTGGGGTAGGCTGGCTGATAAACCAGTTATATGAAAACCTTCAGGCTTACAGAAACTTTATCATGGTCCAATCGTGAAACGACGTCGTCGCTTGCCGGCGTAATGCATTGATTTGAGTTATATCAACCGGACCATGCCTGCTGTGCTGTCAGGCGGCATGGTGGGGCGGACTGTTACATTAGGTCGCCTTATTTATTTATCTTGGAGTCGTACATGTCGCGGAATTCAACCTCAGATCAGACACCGGTTTATACCCATGGTCATCATGATTCTGTTTTACGGTCACACAATACCCGCACGGTCAAAGACTCCGCGGCCTACTTGGAGCATGAACTGATCGCGCCACGCAGCCTGCTTGATATTGGTTCCGGCCCGGGCACCATCACGGTGGATATGGCCCGTCGGCTGGCGCCAGGCACGGTGACCGCGCTGGAAACCTCCGACTCGGCACTGGAACTGACACGACAGCAAGCCCTGCAGGCAGGTGTCGACAATATGGCATTTGTTGTAGGTGACGTGCTGGCACTGGATTTTCCTGATGACCATTTTGATATGGTGCATGCTCATCAGGTTTTGCAGCATGTGTCTGATCCCGTACAGGCCCTGTCAGAAATGCGGCGTGTGTGCCGACCCGGCGGTTTGGTAGCGGTACGTGATGCAGATTATGCCGGCTTTGTGTGGTATCCCGCTTTGCCAGTGCTTGATGAATGGATGCGTTTGTATCAGCTTGCGGCCCGGTCGAATGCCGGCGAACCTAACGCGGGCCGCCATTTGTTGTCTTGGGCGTTGCAGGCGGGCTTTAGTGCCGAGCAGATTGAATGTACATCCAGCACGTGGTGCCTGGCGACGCCCGAGCGTCGCCAGTGGTGGGGCGGCATGTGGGCCGATCGCATCTTGCACTCACGTATTGCCACCCAGCTTTTGGAAAGCGGCGCCGCGACACAGCAGGACCTGGATCGTATTTCGCATGCGTGGCGCGACTGGGCGCAGACAAAGGATGGCTGGATGTCCATGGTGCACGGCGAAATTATTTGCCGTGTTTAATCTATCTGGGCCAGCCAACACTGGCCAGCACTGCCAGGGCGCCGGCTTGTCTGATGGTGTCCAACTGGGCCGGATCGGGCACATACAGGGTGCCTCCAAATGACAGGGCATTGATGGATATGTCTTTGTAATGTTCCTTGCTCCGGCCAACCACCAGCATCCAGTGGTCGTTCACCAGCATATTGAACGCAGGCAACAGGCCATCCTCGTCAACATCCAGCTGCAACGCCACGCGAGCCTGATTGAACCCTTCAAGCATGGACGCAGCGCTGGCTGCCTCATCCATCCCCTGGCCGGCCTTGACCCGGATAAAGCAATGCCGGAAAGGCAGGTTGTCATGAAAGTGGGTGTCGGTGCTGGCAGCTGCCGGGGCCAGTTGCGTGACAAGGGCATGTAATGATGCATTGCCTGCGGCTGGCGGAATCCACTGTACGTGTTTGTGCCGCTGACTGGCACCCGCAGCCGGGCCGCCGTTATAAAAGCCCAACCCGCCCCTGGCCGACATGACGTGGGCCAACGCCAGAAAATCACTGGTCTCCAAGGGCGCAAGCTGTTCTGCGAACTCGCGGCGTGCCAGCACCAGGTGATGTTCACAAACAGGAAACTTGTTCAAGATTGCCTGGTGCGCTTCACCAATGGGGCCAACCAGCAGCGCCGGATCAGGGTTCAGGAAAGGGTTGAAGTCCGGATCTCGCGGGCCGCCCGGCAAGGTTGCTGAGGCCGCGTCCTTTTCGCGGGCGACATCTTTGTCGGCCAGTGACGCCGCCCACCGGATGGTAAAGGGCAGACCGGCCTCCTGAATGGTGGCCTCTTCGGTTTCAAGCGGTGCCAGATCACCGGATTCCAGGGCAGACCTGTTGCGCTGCACGACCTTATCCCAGAAAGCGCTTGGCATGGTTTTTCCTCCTTGATGTCAGAAGATCCATTGTGCCAGCAGGGCAGTGTTTCAACCAGCACGGCGATCGTGCGTGGTATGCGATCATGGTAACGTTGCATAGTCTTGAACGGACAGAAAAAAGCTATGGAATCCCCTTTTTTGTTACACGAAATGGCCGACTCGGATACCCAGGAAACGCAGGAGTGGCTGGACGCCTTGCGGGCAGTGATAGAAAGCGAGGGCCCCGAGCGTGCGCGTTTCCTGCTCTCCCAGTTGTCACGCACCGCACAAAAGCTGCGGGTGGGTTGGCAGCCGCCGCGTACCACGCCGTACCTGAACAGTATTGACGTGACCGAGCAGCCCGATTTTCCTGGTGGTTTCGAAGCTCTGCAGCTTGAACAGCGCCTGGCCGGCATCATGCGCTGGAACGCTCTGGCCATGGTGGTGCGTGCCAATCGCAGTTATGGCGAATTGGGCGGACATATTGCCAGTTACGCTTCAGCCGCCGATCTGTTCGAGGTGGGGTTCAACCACTTCTTCCACGCCCATAGCAATCAGCATGCTGGGGATCTGGTGTATTTCCAGCCCCACTCGGCGCCCGGGGTTTATGCCCGGGCGTACTTGGAAGGGCGTCTGGACGAAGATGAGCTCGCCTTGTTTCGCCAAGAGGTCAAAGCCAGTCGCCAGGGCTCGCGCGGACTATGCTCGTACCCACACCCTTGGCTCATGAAAGACTTCTGGCAGTTTCCCACCGGGTCCATGGGGCTGGGGCCCATTAGCGCCATTTATCAGGCCCGGTTTATGCGCTATCTTTCCCATCGCGGGTTGTTGCAGGAAGAGGATCGCCGCACAGTGTGGGGGGTATTTGGCGATGGCGAAATGGACGAACCCGAATCCATCGGTGCATTAACCCTGGCAGCACGCGAGCGGCTGGATAACCTGGTGTTTGTCATTAACTGCAATCTGCAGCGACTCGATGGCCCGGTACGCGGTAATGGCAGCGTGGTGTCCGAGCTCGAGTCGTTGTTTAGCGGTGCCGGCTGGCACGTGATCAAGCTGTTATGGAGCAGCGACTGGGACCCCCTGTTTGCGGCAGACCATACCGGCGAGCTTGCGGCCACGCTGGGCCGGACTGTCGATGGAGAAATGCAGACGCTGGCTGCCACGAGTGGGGCGTACAACCGTCGCCACTTTTTTGAGCAAAGCCCAACGTTAAAGGCCCTGTCGGACCGGCTGAGCGATGACGACATCGACCGCCTGCGACGGGGTGGCCACGATATGCGCAAAATCTATGCGGCCTATCATGCGGCGGCAGCCCATCGCGGCCAGCCCGTGGTTATTCTGGCACTGACCACCAAAGGCTTCGGCATGGGTGCGGCCGGCCAGGGCAAAATGACCACGCACCAGCAAAAGCAGCTGGATGTGGAGCAGTTACGGGCATTTCGCGACCGTTTTGGGCTGCCCATCCCCGACGAGCATTGCGAAGCCCTGTCGTTTTACCGTCCGCCTGAAAACAGTCCGGAAATGCAGCACATGCGACGTCGGCGCCAAGCACTGGGCGGCTTCTTGCCCCAGCGCCATACGGCAGCGCTGGATCAGGACCTGCCTGATCTGCCCAGTTATGCGGGGTTTGCGCTGGGTGAGGGCGGTCGCAACATGTCCAGCACGATGGCTTTTGTTCGCATGCTCGCAGCACTCATGAAAAGCGAGTCGCTGGGCGAGTGTGTGGTACCCATCGTTGCGGACGAAGCCCGCACATTTGGCATGGCCAGCCTGTTTCGCCAGTTTGGCATATACGCTCCGACGGGACAGTTATACGAGCCTGAAGATAGCGGCTCATTACTGGCCTACCACGAAACCAGAGATGGCCAGATTCTTGAAGAAGGGATCACCGAAGCGGGTGCCATGGCATCGTGGACTGCGGCTGCCACCAGTTACGCTGTACATGGCAAGGCCATGCTGCCGTTTTACATCTACTATTCGATGTTTGGCTTTCAGCGGGTGGGTGA
>DAHVSI010000140.1 GCA_027324645.1 Castellaniella sp.
TTTCTTCTTGGCTTCTTTAAGAGACACGCGTTCATCTGCATAACGCACGCCCTTGCCCTTGTAGGGTTCGGGGCGGCGGAACGCACGGATTTCGGCGGCCACCTGACCAACGACCTGTTTATCAATACCCTTGACGACAACTTCTGTTGGCGCTGGGCATTCGATAGTGATGCCTTCGGGCACCGGATACAGGACATCGTGAGAAAAGCCAAGCTGCATTTTCAGGGTACTGCCCTGAACCTGAGCGCGAAAACCCACACCCACCAGCGTGAGCTTACGCTCAAAGCCGGCGTTGACACCTGTCACCATATTGTTGACAAGTGAACGCATGGTACCGGCCATGGCCAGTGCCTTGCGGGAATCATTGGCTTCGTGAAAGGTCAGCTCACCATCGTCCAGGCGGATCTCAACATTGGGGTTGAGTGCCTGAACCAGGGAACCCTTGGGACCTTTGACCGTAATTTGTCCGGCTTCGATAGCAGCCTGTACACCTGATGGCACTTTTACCGGATAACTTGCTATGCGTGACATATTGACAACCCCCTTAAGCCACGTAGCACAGCACTTCACCACCGACGCCGCTGGCGCGGGCCTTGCGGTCAGTCATGACACCACGCGGGGTAGACATGATTGCCACACCCAGGCCATTCATGACCGACGGGATGGATTTGTTGCCACGATAGATGCGCAGGCCGGGCCGTGAAACACGGTCGATGCGCTCGATAACCGGCTGGCCGGCGTAGTACTTGAGTGTGATCTCGAGTACGGGCTTGGCCTTTTCACCTGTTACCTGGAAAGTTTCGATGTAGCCTTCGTCCTGAAGCACTGTTGCAATGGCAACCTTAAGCTTGGAAGAGGGCATGCTGACCGACTCTTTACTGACCATTTGCGCATTGCGCACGCGTGTCAGCATGTCGGCGATAGGATCGCTCATGCTCATATGTTTTCCCCTTACCAGCTTGCCTTGGTCATACCGGGCACTTCGCCCCGCATGGTCATTTCGCGCAACTTGTGACGCGTAAGACCGAATTTGCTGTAGACGCCCCGTGACCGGCCTGTAACCGCACAGCGGTTGTTCAAGCGGGTAGGGTTGGCGTTACGCGGCAGACGCTGCAGATCGAGCCTTGCCTGATAACGCTCTTCGTCGGATTTGGACTGGTCATTGATGATTGCCTTGAGCGCAGCACGCTTGGCAGCATATTTCTGAACCAGTTTTTCGCGTTTGACTTCGCGATTGATGAGTGAAAGTTTTGCCACGTCATCGCCCCTTAGTTGCGGAACGGGAAGCTGAATGCACCCAGCAGGGCACGGGCTTCCTCGTCCGTTGCGGCCGTTGTGGTGATGCTGATGTTCAGCCCACGTACGGCGTCGATCTTGTCATAGTCGATTTCAGGGAAAATAATTTGCTCCCTGACACCGATGTTGTAGTTACCCCGTCCGTCAAAAGCCCGGCCCGATACGCCCCGGAAGTCGCGAACACGTGGCAGGGCCACGGCGATAAGGCGATCGAGGAATTCGTACATGCGGCGACCACGCAGGGTGACCTTGCAGCCAATGGGGTAGTCTTCGCGGATCTTGAACCCGGCAATGGCCTTGCGGCTGACTGTAATAATGGGCTTTTGCCCAGAGATGCGAGTCAGGTCGGCCACGGCGTTGTCCATGGCTTTACGATCGGCAACCGCTTCGGACACACCCATGTTGAGTGTGATTTTTTCGATGCGGGGCACCTGCATGATGCTCTTGTAGCCGAACTTTTCCGTGAGATCAGTGACGACCTTGTCCTGATAGAATTTTTGTAAACGTGCCATGTGATCTGCCCCTTACGCCTTGGCACCAACAACGGCGCCGCTGGAACGGAACACGCGGACCTTTTTGCCGTCAACCTCTTTAATGCCGACGCGGTCGCCCTTGCCGGTTTCGGGGTTGACCAGCGCCACATTCGAGATGTGAATGGGCATGGTCTTGTCGATGATGCCGCCTGCGACACCCGCCATGGGGTTGCCTTTGCTATGTTTCTTGACGACGTTGACGCCTTCGACCAGCACGCGGTCGGTGCCGACACGAGCCAGCACAACGCCCTTGCGTGACTTATCGCGGCCTGCCAGCACAATGACTTCGTCGCCTTTGCGGATTTTTTGCATGGTATGCCCCTTAGATGACTTCGGGAGCCAGGGACACGATTTTCATGAACTTGTCGGTACGCAGCTCGCGTGTGACCGGCCCGAAAATACGTGTGCCAATGGGTTCAAGCTTGGGATTGAGCAACACGGCTGCGTTGCCACCGAATTTGATCAGCGAGCCGTCGCGGCGGCGCACACCCTTGGCTGTCCGGACCACTACGGCATCGTAGATTTCGCCCTTCTTGACACGTCCGCGGGGAGCCGCTTCCTTGACAGCGACCTTGATGATGTCGCCAATTGCGGCATAACGGCGCCTGGAGCCGCCCAACACCTTGATGCACATAACAGAGCGTGCACCCGTGTTATCGGCCACGCCCAGCGTGGTCTGCATTTGAATCATGATTAATCCTGTTCCAACTTGACCGCACCCACCCTTGCAAGGATAGATGTAGCCAGTTTTGGTCCCGTCAGATTTGTTATGCGCATTGCGCAAACAAAATCCTGGGTTGAAATCTTGCCAAGGCCGGCACGTGCCCACTTGAACATGAGCAACTGGCTGCCAGCCGAACTGTTGTTTACCCCAACAACCGGCTAGGGCCGATGGGATAAGAAAAGAATCATAACCCTGATTTGCGGTTAATGCAAGCTGTACGGATGATTAATTCATCAGGTGTCGTCGCGACGACGCAAGACGCCGTGATCGTCCAGCATCATGACGGCGCTTTCTCCGGTGGCGCCGTCGGCCTGGACGCGGATGCGCAGTGCGGCGGCAGTATGGACCACCGCATCCAGCAAACTAATAGCACCCTGACTGGTTTCAAGCTGGTTGATGAAACCACCCGACAACTTTATATAGTAAACAGGCAGGCCTTCAAGCTGGGCCAGAACATCGAGCTGCCGCGTTAAACCGCGCAACCCTGCCCGCACGCCCAGGTTATTCAATGCGTATAACAGCTCGACCGATTCTGCCGGATGGGACGCGATGGCAAACGCATCCAGCTCAATGATTAGCCGCTCACGGCCGTCGGTGTCAGCCAGGATGTGCGTGACCTGATCCATGAACCCTGGTGCAACCAGGGACGAGGCCGACATCCTGACAACCAGCTCGCCATCGTGTTGTACCAGCCAGCTGCGTGCCAGCTTCAATGCCCGCTCATCAAGCCTGGCCGACATGCCAAGACGCACTGCTGCAGGCATGAACAAATACGCCGACATGACGCGCTCGCCATCAGTGAGCTGTAGCGTTGCTTCGTAACGACTTACCCCCGACCGCTTAGGACCATAATTGGCCAGCTGAGTCGCCAGGGACAGGCCATTTTCGGCCAGCGCCGTGCCCAGCAAAGCCCGCCAAGCGGTCTCGCCCACCACGTTTTGCCCTGTGCTGGCCCCATGTTGCGCTCTGAGCAGCAGCTCAATGTCATCGCTGCCAGCGCTTTCCGCCGTCATAAGTGCCGTATCCAGACGGGCCATCACGTCAGCCAGCTCATCCCCCTTCAGGTAATCGGTCATGGCCAGCGCCCAGCGACACCGGTCGCCAGTCGTAAAGGCAATCCGGGCAGCCAGTACCGCATCGCGCATGCGTTCGGCAATGGCCATGGCTTGCGGCGCCGTAGTACTAGCCATCAGGATCACAAAATCCGAGCCATTCAATCGAGCAACCTGGATTGACACATCCGTAAAAGAACCGGCAACCTGAATCAAACGATTACCAACATCTCTTAACCAGGCGTCCAGCTCGTCCCGGTTAAGTATGCGTGCCATAGCGCTTAAGTCGCGCTGACGGCACAAAAGCAGGTATCCGCCTGCCGCCAGACTCTCCTGGGTGTCTTCGCTACGCAGCAAGGCCCGGCGCAATTCATTCATAAAATAGCGGCGGTTGGACACGTTGGTGACCGGATCGGTATTGAGCTCAATGGTTAGGGACTCAATTTTTGCATTGCTTTCCTCACGGCTAGCCCGGACGCGCTCGCGTGCCTGCATCAGCACCTGCCCTGTTGGCATCAAATCAGAGACCTGACGACTCAGTCGAACCGGAGCCGGGTCGCGCCCATCCGCCACGCTATCAACCTGGCGCGCAATCTCGGCATGCAATGCTCGCCTTAACCAGCGCAACACCAACGCAACAAATGCCAGCCATAGCAATCCAGCTAGAACCACCCAACCAGTAATGTGTAAGCTGGTCTTCCAAAGCGCTTCCCGAGCATCGTCGGCATCGGCC
>DAHVSI010000143.1 GCA_027324645.1 Castellaniella sp.
ACGGCGATTATCAAGCCATTCAAACTCGACGAAGTGCGTGAAGCGCTGTCAGAAATCGGTGTCAGCGGTCTGACCATCACCGAGGTAAAAGGTTTTGGGCGCCAGAAGGGCCATACCGAACTGTATCGGGGGGCCGAATACGTTGTCGATTTTCTTCCCAAGATACGCATTGAAGTGGTCGTGCCTGCTGCGCTTGTCGATGAGCTGATCGACGTGATCATCAAGTCAGCCTTTACCGGAAAAATCGGGGACGGAAAAATATTTGTCTCGCCAGTTGAGCAAGTCATTCGTATCCGCACCGGTGAAAGCGGTATTGATGCCCTGTAACGGTTATTGGGCCTGACTGCTTTCTGCACCTTGGGGACCATACCGGCGCTGTATGCGTAACCACAGTAATGCGCACGCAATACAGATTACGATCGGGAACACCATCATATTCAACTGCTGCCAGCCACTGGCTGCAAGCAGGTGGCCTGATGAAAACGAGCCCGCTGCAACGGTGCCAAATACCAGAAAGTCATTCACGGCCTGCACCTGATTTTTTTCTTCTGGCCGATAGCAGTCGGTAACCATTGCTGTGGCACCGATAAACCCAAAGTTCCAGCCCAGGCCCAGCAAGATAAGCGCCAGCCAGAAGTGGCTGACCTCAGTTCCTGTCAAGGCTACAACGCTGCTGCTGCCAATAATAAGAATGCCTGTTAGGGCGATAGTTATTTTGCCGAACCGCTGAATAAGGTGCCCGGTGAAAAAGCTTGGGCCATACATGGCCAAAATGTGCCACTGAATACCAAAGGTCGAGTCGTCGAGCCCATGCCCGTACTGATGCATGGCTAAGGGCGCAGCCGTCATGATTAATGTCATGAGTGCGTAAGACACCACACCCGTAATGACTGAGATCACAAAGTATGGAGAACGGGCGATTTCCCGCAGGGGCCTGCCCCGGGCGTTGGTGTTCTGTGTTGCATGATCGCGCGGCAGACGCAACAAAAGGATAAGGGGCAGCGCCATCAGGCCAAGCGACGCCTGGGCGATAAACGCCGCACTATAAGGTGCATCCGGATTAAGGTCGCGTGTAAGCATTACCGCCTGGGCGGCGATAAAGGCGGCCAGGAGGCCACCGGCCATGACCCATGAAATGGCTTTGGGTCGGAATTGCGCTGTGGCTGCATCGGCTGCGGCAAACCGATAACTTTGCACATACGACGCATACAAACCGGTCAGTAAGGTGCCCAAACACAATACCGTAAACAAGTTGGCGTGAATGCCGTATGATGCGACCAGGCCGCCAATGATGCCCAGAAGGGCGCCGATAAGATAACCGCCACGACGACCCAGGCGACGCATGATAAACGCCGCCGGTATGGTTCCAAGAGCCAGGCCCAGATGATAAATACTGATGGGCACTGTAGACAGCTCGGGCCGGCTGGCCAGCTGTTGACCAGCCAGGCCGCCTACAGCAACAATGATTGCGGGGCTGGTTCCACCCAATGCCTGTAAGGCGGACAGGACCAGGGCGTTACTTTTTTGATTTGTGCTTGCCGGATGGCTGGGCGATGAAGAAACCATAGACGTGTTTGGCTGCAATCCGTTGTTGGTGTGGGTGTTATATGAATATAACCTGCTGTAATAATTTTAGAGAGAGACCAGAATGGCTCGCGTAGAAAAAGTACGAATTGCAAAACTCATGGCACAGCGGGGTATGTGCTCAAGGCGCGAGGCCGATGCCTATATACAGCGTGGCTGGGTCCGCGTAGATGGGGTGGTTGTCACCGAGCTGGGGAGCAAAGCATTTCCCCATCAAAAGATCACTCTGAACAAACAGGCTCAAAACCGGCAGACCGGGCAAGTCACGATTTTGCTGAATAAGCCTGTGGGTTATGTCTCGCATCGCAGCAATAAAGGGCATAGGCCTGCCGCGCAGCTTATCACGGCAGATCGTCTGTACAGGCGCGCCGGTGCGGCCCATTCGTTTTCACGTGCCCATCTTCAGGGCCTGGCACCCGCTGGCCGTCTCGATATTGACTCACAGGGCATGCTGGTTTTTACCCAGGATGGGCGGATAGCACGACAGCTCATTGACCAGCATTCCGAGATAGAGCGTGAATACCTGGTCCGTGTGCGTGGGCACATTGGCAAAGGCGGGCTGGCCAGACTCAACCACGGTTTGTCATTAGATGGACAGGCGCTTAAGCCTGCGTTGGTTACCTGGCAAAATGAAGATCAGCTCCGGTTTATTCTTACCGAAGGGCGGAAGCGGCAAATACGCCGAATGTGTCAGCAGGTAGGGTTGACCGTGGTAGGGCTAAAGCGTGTGCGTATTGGGCGAATTGTGCTGGGCAACCTGCCACAGGGGCAGTGGCGTTATCTGCACCCAGGCGAGCGTTTCGCATAGCAACAGCCAGATGGGCGGGGTGGGTATTAAAGGCCCAGCGCCTGGGTACCCACTTTTTCCAGTTCATCGGTCACAATAGCCTGGCAGCCCCAATCCAGCAGTGTACGCGCACGATCACGGCAATTAACCGTCCAGACTGCGACCGTGTGCCCGCTGGCCACAACTGCCTCAACCAAATCCTGTGTGACGTATTCATCATCCAGGTTCAGCCCAATGCAGTCCAGTCTCCTTAAGCGGGCGAGCCAGTCTGATGGTACAGCGCCTTCGATAAGCAGGGCGCGGGGCAGTTGTGGTGCCGCCCGTTGTGCGGCGGCCAGGGCGGCCTCTGAAAAGGAAGATAGCAGAGGCGGTAAGGGGGCCTCTGACCAAAGCGCTTGCGCTGCCCTGGCAACTTGCTCACCGGTCAGGGCTTCTTCGCCGGCTGAGGGCTTGATCTCGATATTGCTGCACATGTTCCGGGCCAATGTGTAGCGTGCGACAGCCTCAAGAACCGGGATGGGTTCGTCATTGAAAGAAGCATGATGCCAGCTTCCAAAATCGAAGTTGCCAAGTTCGGCCAGTGTCAGACTTGTTGCAGAGCCACTACCGCTGGAGGTCCGATCAATCGTGTCATCATGGAGCAGAATCAGTGCGCCGTCCCGGCTGAGCTTCACGTCGTATTCAACCATGCAAAAGCCATGTTCGTACCCTGTTTGCATGGCTGCCAGCGTGTTTTCCGGTGCGAACCGGCCTCCACCGCGGTGGGCAATCAGCGATGGCCACGGCCATCTTGTGGACGGTGAGCTGTGCGGCGGTGTAGCAGACTGTGGTGTGGCGTTCATGGTTTCCCTAAAAACAAGGCAATACTGGTGGTAAACTGCTGCAACGTTTCATGCTGCGTCCATGATTAGTTGGTGCCGCCTCTGTGGTCTACCGGCCCCGATGCGGGTCCAGCGCAGCGTCCCTGTACAGCAGTGGGTTTTTCAATGTTTGATTTTATTCGCTCTCATCAGCGTCTGATGCAGTTTTTGCTGTTGGTGCTGATCGTGCCGTCTTTCGCACTGATCGGTGTCAGTGGGTATAACACATACGTATCGGGCGACCACGATCTGGTCAAGGTTGGCCGTTCCGCCATCACACAGCAAGAGTTTGACAACGCCCGGTCCAGCCGTCTACGGCAACTGGAGCAGTCCAATCCGGAAGGGTTTGATCCCGATATCATGGACGATCCGGAAGTCCGTCGTGGCCTGCTCGACAGCCTGATTAACCAGCGGGTTGTGGCCGTGACCGCCTCACAGGAGCGTTTCAATGTGTCTGATGCGGCACTCAGGCGCAGTATCTCGGCCATGCCCGAGCTGCAGGTCGAGGGGCAGTTTTCACCAGAACGCTACAACGAGGTCCTGGCACAGGCCGGCCTGACGACACGCGACTTCGAACAGGGGCAGCGCACCGAGCTGGCACTGGCACGTGTGCTTGAGCCCGTCACGGCAACAGCAAGCTTGCCATCCACGGTGCGGGATCACCTTGGCAAGGCCCTTACTGATAAGCGTTCTGTCAGCACCCTGTCATTCCGGGCGGCTGACTATACCGACGATGTAACCGTTTCTGATGATGAGATCCAGGAATGGTTCAATGAGCACCGGGATGCACTGCAGGTGCCCGAGTACGCCAATATCGACTATTTGCTGCTGGACGAAGAAACGGTCATGGATGGTCTGCCCGATGTGGCCGACGACGAATTGCGCGATTATTACGAGCAGAATCGTTCGGCATTTACTGACGATGCTCGTGTCAATCTCAGCCATATCCAAATCAACGTCGAGGCAGGTGCGACACAGGCGCAACGCGATGAAGCGCAGGAGCGCGCCACTGAGCTGCACGAACAGGTACAAAAAGACCCGTCCTCGTTTGCCGAGGTTGCTCGTGAGCACTCAGAAGATGCCGGTACAGCCCGCGATGGCGGTGAGCTGGGCTGGATTCGTCAGGGCAGTTGGCCGGCAAGTCTTGACAAGGCTGTGTTTGCGCTGGAAAAGGGGCAAATCTCAGACGTGATTGACGGGCCTGGCGGCTATCACGTGTTTTTGGCCAACGATGTTGAGGAAGAAGAAGTCGAGCCGTTTGAGGATGTACGGGATCAGGTGGCTGAAGAGGTGCGTCATCAGTTGGGTGCCGAACGCTTTGCAGACATCGCCACACGGTTGACCAGCCTTGTCTATGATCACGCTGACAGTCTGGATCCTGTTGCTCAGGCTCTCAGTCTGGATGTCCGGTCTGCCAAGGGCATTGGGCGCGAGCGGTTGCTTGATCAGGCCGAACTGGATGAAGGCGACGATGCCGCAGCCGATTCTCCTGATGCCGAGGTGCTGGACGACGCCCGAGTCCGCCGGGCTGTCTATTCCTCACAGGTGCTTAAAGAAGGGCAAAACTCCGGCGTGATCGAAATCTCGCCCGATACAATGATTGCCGTTAATGTGCGCAGTCATCACGAAGCTGCCTATCCCGAGCTTGATCGTGTTGCTGACCAAATACAGGATATTCTTGTACAGGAAAAAGCTCAGCATGAGGCGATCAAACAAGGTCAGAAGGCATTGGCAGACCGTCAGGACAATAATGAAGACTCTGATGACGACTTGCTTGAGCAGTTGGATGATTCCGTGACGGTCAGCCGTATTGACCCACAGGGTATGAACAAGCAGGCTGTTGATGCGGCTCTGGCGCTTGGCCGTGATCAGCTGCCTGCCTGGACTGGTGTTGAGTCCGACGATGGCTTTACCATCTTGTACGTTACGGACGCCGACCACAACGAGCCTGATGCCGAATTGCTCAATAACTTGTCGAGTGATCTTGCCCGTATGTGGGGGCAATCCGAAGAGCAGGCAGTGCTTGAAGCTATGCGCAAGCAGGCCAAGGTCGAACTCTTGCCGGAGGCTGAAACAGCGATAAACAGCAGTGATCGGGATGATTAACGGTTTGCTGATGCGTTCTTGTTGTTCTTGACCCGTGCGAGCTGGAGCCGATCATGGACCAATGGATGTTTTGGGTAGACCGCGGGGGGACGTTCACCGATTTGGTCGCGCTGGATCCCGATAAAAAAATCCACACCTACAAGTTGCTGTCTGACAATTCGGACCAGTATGCCGATGCAGCTGTTGCCGGTATCAGGCGTGTGCTGCAAGTACCGCCCAATGAGCCCATTCCTGCCGCACGCATCCATAGCGTCAAAATGGGCACCACTGTGGCAACCAATGCGTTACTGGAACGCAATGGAGAGCCCACACTACTTGTGACGACACGGGGTTTCCGTGATGCACTGTCTATTGCCGGGCAGGTCAGGCCAAGGCTGTTTGACCGCCATGTCCGGCTGCCCGAGATGCTGTATGAGCGTGTGACAGAAGTCAATGAGCGCATTGACTCATCCGGTGCTATCGTGCAGGGCCTTGACCTGGAATCGGCACGGGTATTATTGCAGGACGCTTATGATGCAGGCATACGCGCCGTGGCCATTGTTTGCCTGCACGCCTGGATTAATCCACAGCACGAGGTGGCGCTTCGCCACATTGCAGATGAAATCGGCTTCGCGCAAATTTCCACTTCTCATGAAGTCAGTCCGCTGATCAAGCTGGTGTCGCGCGGGGACACCACTGTGGTGGATGCCTATCTATCACCAATTCTTAAGCGCTATGTGGACCAGGTTGCCACCGAGTTGCCTGGCGTTGAACTCCTGTTCATGCAGTCAAACGGTGGTTTGACCCAGGCGGATCGCTTTGCCGGCAAAGACGCAATCCTGTCGGGTCCGGCAGGCGGTATCGTTGGCATGGCACGTGCCAGCGAGTACGCCGGCTTCGATCGTGTCATCGGGTTCGATATGGGTGGCACTTCCACCGATGTCTCACATTATGCCGGCGAGTTCGAGCGCGATTACGAAACGTTGGTTGCAGGGGTGCGTATGCGTGCACCCATGATGCGCATTCATACCGTTGCAGCGGGCGGTGGCTCGCTGCTGGGGTTTGATGGAGCCCGTTTGCGGGTGGGCCCCGGGTCTGCCGGCGCCAATCCCGGCCCGGCATGCTACCGGCGTGGAGGGCCACTGGCCGTAACAGACTGCAATGTCATGCTGGGCAAGATTCAGCCTGATTTTTTTCCCAACGTCTTCGGACCGGATGCGGATCAAAGCTTGGATGCCTCCGCGGTCACAACACAGTTCGCCGAATTGGCGGACGAAGTTGCTGCAGGCACCGAGCGCAACATATCACCTGAAGATCTCGCGGAAGGCTTTTTGTCGCTGGCTGTGGGCAATATGGCCGAAGCCATCAAGCAAATATCCGTTCAGCAAGGTCACGATGTGACCCAATATGCCCTGACGGTGTTTGGGGGCGCAGGTGGCCAGCATGCGTGCATGGTTGCCGATGCATTGGGCATGACGCGCATTTTCTCGCATCCCTATGGTGGTGTCCTGTCTGCATATGGAATGGGGCTGGCCGATCGCATCGAAATACGTCAGCAATCCATCGAGAAAACACTTACTCAGGATTTATTGCCAGAGCTCAATGTGGTGCGTGATGACCTGGCAAAACAGGCGATGGCAGAATTGCGCGTGCCTGAGCACAAGGTGGTCCTCAGGGCGCAACTGCACCTCAAATACGATGGGACAGATTCCTCGCTGGAAGTGCCGCTGACCGAATGCGTCGATACGATCGTGTCTTCGTTTGAAGCTTTGTATCGTCGGCGTTATTCGTTTCTGATGCCCCAGCGTGCCTTGGTTGTTGAAGCCATGTCTGTCGAGGCAAGCCTGCCGGGTGATCCACCGCGGCCGGATACTGACACACCGCAGCAACGCACAACACCACTGGTTGCCCGCGCGCAGCGCCACATGTACAGCAACGGGGCCTGGCATGCCACACCTGTATATGTCAGGGAGGATCTGGTTGCAGGTGACCGGTTCAACGGCCCCGCAATTATTGTCGAGCCGGGTCAGACAATTGTGGTTGAGCCGGGCTGGCAAGCCGAGTTGATGGCTGCCGGGCACTGGGTGCTCAAGCGGTATTTGCCGCTTGGGCAGCAGCATGAGGTGGAAACGGCAGTCAATCCTATTTTGCTGGCCGTGTTTAATAGCCTATTCATGTCCATTGCCGAACAGATGGGAGTCAGGCTGCAGAACACGGCGTATTCCGTCAATATTAAAGAGCGCCTGGATTTCTCGTGCGCCATCTTTGATGGCAATGGCAACCTGATTGCCAATGCGCCACACATGCCTGTGCATCTGGGCTCTATGAGCGAGTCCATTAAAACAGTGATGCAGGCCAATGTCGGCAATATGCATCCAGGTGATGCTTTTGTGGTCAATGATCCGTATAACGGTGGTACTCACCTGCCCGATGTAACGGTGATTACGCCGGTGTTTCAACCGGGAACCAACCGTATTCTGTTTTATGTGGGGTCACGGGGTCATCATGCCGACATTGGCGGGCTTACGCCGGGATCCATGCCACCGGACTCCCGCACAGTCGAAGAAGAAGGGGTGCTGTTCACCAACTTTCAACTGGTTAGCAATGGCCAGTTCAAAGAGGCGGAAGCGCGGGAGATTCTGGGTTCAGGGCAGTGGCCTGCGCGCAATCCGGATCAAAACCTGGCAGACATGCAGGCACAAATTGCTGCCAACGAAAAAGGTGCCCGCGAGCTGCTGACGATGTGCGAGCATTATGGGCTTGATGTTGTGCTGGCTTACATGCAGCATGTACAGGATAACGCCGAGTTTGCTGTGCGCCAGGTGATTACCCGGCTGCACGATGGCGAATATGATTACCCGCTGGATAATGGGGCCAACATTCGTGTGGCCATTACCGTCGACCGCGACAAGGGTTCGGCAGTCGTTGATTTTACCGGCACGTCGTTGCAGCAGGATAATAACTTCAATGCACCGGCGTCTATTGCCGTGGCATCGGTGTTGTACGTGTTCCGAACGCTGGTTGATGACGATATTCCATTAAACGCCGGCTGCCTGAAACCCATCGATATCATCATCCCCAAGGGATGTATGCTGCGGCCGGAATATCCGGCGGCTGTGGTCGCAGGCAACGTTGAAACCTCAATGTGTATTGTCAATGCCCTGTATGGTGCGTTGGGCGTTCTGGCGGCCAGCCAGGGCACCATGAATAACTTTACCTTCGGCGATGACCGTTACCAATATTACGAAACAATCGCCGGGGGTACGGGTGCTGGCCCGTCCATTATTGGTGTGCCCTTTAAACAGGCAGGCGGGTTTGACGGGACATCGGTGGTTCAGGCACACATGACCAATTCGCGGCTGACTGATCCGGAGGTGCTTGAGCTACGATTTCCGGTTCGCCTGGAATCTTATGAGTATCGCCACAACTCGGGCGGAGAAGGGCAGTGGCGTGGTGGCGACGGCGGCATACGACGAATCCGCTTTCTGCAGCCCATGACAGCAGCCATACTGTCCAATAACCGCATCTATGCGCCCTTTGGTCTGGCCGGAGGCAAACCTGGACAGGTAGGTAACAACTTTGTAGAGCACGCCGATGAGCGCGTCACGCAGCTTGGTCCACAAGACAGCATCCAATTGCAGGCTGGCGACGTATTTGTTGTTGAAACCCCTGGCGGAGGCGGTTATGGGCCGCCATCAGCCTGAAGCCTAACCCTTGACGCGAACTATTTTTTGAATCTGGGGGATATGCCGTATGGCGCGAATGACCTGCGCCAAATGGTTGCGGCTATCAACCTGCAGGGTGACATGCAACACTGCCGCGGCTGCGGCCTCGTCCTGCATGGATAACTGCACGATGTTGGAGTCTGCTGCCGAGATTTCGGCCGCTAACCGCCCCAGCACACCGCGTTCATTGATGGTTGTAATGTCGAGGCGCGTGGAAAAGTGGCGTGCCGTATTGGTTGCCCACATAACCGGTACCCAGCGTTCTGGTTCGCGGGCCCGCTGGCGTTGAGCCTGCGCGCATTCTTCCATGTGTACAACCAGACCGTGACCAAAACGGATACCGCCAATAATGGCGTCGCCTGGCAGGGGTCCGCAGCATGTGGCCAATTGGACGGCCTGGCCTTCGTTGCCTTGAATCTGTATGGGCGCATTGCGGTTGGCGGTGATTTCGTCTACTGCCGCTGCCGTCGTAGCCATGATGGGGTTATCCGGTGCAAACCGGCGGGCAACAACTGCGGCCAGACGCTTACCCAGGCCAATGTCGGCCAGAATTTCTTCGCGGGATTCGGCGCCTGAGCTTTTGGCCAGCTTGCTCCAGGTGGGGTCGTCATCGCCCGGATGTGGCAGACCGAGCTGGTCGAACGCCTGATTGAGCAGACGTGCACCAAAGGCAATGGACTCCTCGGATTTGACTGTGCGCAAATAATGCCTGATTTCAGAGCGCGCGCGGCCCGTGCGGACGTGGTTGAGCCATTTTGCGCTTGGGCGGGCGGCTGGCGACGTAATGATTTCAATGGCATCGCCGCTTTTAAGTTCTGTGCGCAGCGGGACGAAGTCACCGTTTATTCGTGAGGCGACCGCTTGGTTGCCGACATCGGTATGAATGGCATACGCAAAATCAATGGGCGTGGCCCCACGTGGCAGCGAAAGTATTTTCCCTTTTGGTGTAAATACATAGACAGCATCAGGGAACAGGTCGACCTTGACGTGTTCAAGGAATTCGCCTGAATCGCCTGTCTGACTCTGAATATCTAGGAGCGATTGCAGCCATTGGTGAGTCTGCTTTTGCAGGTCATTTAGTGTGACATCGTCATCCTTGTAAAGCCAGTGCGATGCCACGCCTTCCTCGGCCACCCTGTCCATTTCGCGGGTGCGAAACTGAAACTCCACCGGTGTGCCGTAAGGGCCGACCACCGTGGTGTGTAGTGACTGATACCCATTGAGTTTGGGGATGGCAATATAGTCTTTGAACTTGCCAGGCACGGGACGGTATATTTGGTGTAGCGTGCCCAAGGCCAGGTAACATTCTGACAGAGTGTGCACGATGACACGAAAGCCGTATATGTCCAGCACCTCAGAAAAGCTTTTTTTCTGAGCCAGCATTTTTTTATAAATGCCGAATAAAGATTTTTCCCGGCCGCTGACTTCGGCCTCGATACCGGCGGCCGGCAACGCCGCCATGATCGTTTCACTGATTTTTCCCAGAACCTCGCGGCGATTCCCCCGTGCGGCCAGCATGGCCTTGTTCAGGACATGGTAACGGTTGGGGTACATGGCCTCGAAGCACAGATCCTGAAGTTCGCGGTACACGGCATTCAGGCCCAGCCGATGGGCTATAGGCGTATAAATGTCCATGGTTTCGCGTGCCACACGCCGACGCTTGTCCGGACCAACTGCGCCCAGAGTGCGCATATTATGCAAGCGATCTGCCAGCTTGATAAGAATGACACGCACGTCACGCGCCATGGCCAGCAACATTTTTCTGAAGCTCTCGGCTTGCTGCTCGGCCTTGGTTGCAAATTCCAGGCGTTCAAGTTTGGATACGCCGTCGACAATTTCAGCGACGTCGGTGCCAAATTGCTCGGCTATTTCCTGTTTGCTGACGTCCTGGTCCTCAATCACATCATGAAGCAGGGCGGCGCAAAGCGAATCGGCGTCCAGCTTCCAGCCGGCACAGATCTCGGTGACGGCTATGGGATGCGTGATATAGGGTTCGCCAGTAGCCCGGAACTGGCCCAGATGTGCCTCATCAGCGAGCCGCCATGCATTTTTTACATGGTTGATGTCTTGTTCATCAAGGTATTCGCTAATGATGCCTACGAGCGGAGCAAGCGAGGCGATTGTTGTGGTGGCGGCGTTGCCATTAGAAGTATTCGCGGCTGCAGGCGTAGCAGCAGCTTTGCGTGCACGTCGCCGCCTGAGCCGGGGTCGCTTGCGCAGTGCAGCGATAAACCCCGACGATGCGTCACGAAAACCGGAAAAAGCCATCTTGCGTGGGCCTTTTAGCTGGGCAGATCAGGTAGGCACCTTGCGCAGCATTTCAACGCCCGTCACGCCGGCAGCAACCTCGCGCAGAGCAGTGACGGCTGGCTTGTTACGACTTTCGATGCGAGGCTCGTGCCCCTGGGCGAGTTCGCGGGCGCGGTAGGTTGCAACCAGCGTCATGTTGAAACGGTTGGGGATTTTTTGAATGCAGTCTTCAACGGTAATACGTGCCATGTGTAAAAAGCCTTTTGAGGAGAGTGGGGAGCGATTATTTTATGCCAAGCTGCGAAAACAGCGACGAATGTCGGGCTGCCTGGTTTTTGTAGCGCAGGCGAGCGGATTGAATGATCTGGGAGAGTTGCTGCTGGGCGACGCTAAATTCTTGATTAATAATAACATAT
>DAHVSI010000162.1 GCA_027324645.1 Castellaniella sp.
TGAGCAAGTCGTCCTTCACGGAGACGCCCACCATAGCAATATCCTGGATTTCGACCAGCGTGGATGGCTTGCGATAGATCCCAAGCGCGTCAGGGGTGAGCGCTATTACGACTACGTTAATGTGCTTTGCAACCCTGACCTGAAAACTTGTACCGACCCAATGCGCTTTGCGAGACAGTTGGCCGTAGTTATCGATGTTGCAGGACTAGAGCGTCGGCGTTTGCTCAGATGGGTTATGGCCCATGCCGCTTTATCTGCAGCTTGGTTTCTGGAAGACGGATTGCGCACCCAGGCCAACGAGCAACTGGCAGTGGCTTACCTTGCTCAACAGACGTTAGCGTGATGATTTCATCATTTACACCTCTAGGGATGCTGTTGGCAGGATTTGAGCCCATTACATTTTGGCTCGTAGCTCGGCGTTCTAATTTTGTAATGCCGGACTGGGTGATGGTCTTTTTGAAATACGCGCCAAAGCTAGTGAAGGAATCGCTAGGGGCTTATTTTGCTATTTGAAAGGCAAGCACATTTACGTGCTGCATGCCTTCGTAAAAAAATCGCAAAGAACACCGAAAAAAGATCTGGAACTCGCTCGACGACGACAGAAAGAGGTAAACCAACGATGACCATAGAATCTTTGAAAAAACGCGCTTTACGTGATCCTGATGTCAAGATGGAGTATGAGGCTCTGCATGCTGAATTCGATTTGATTGATCAATTAATTACGATGCGTAGTCAAGCAGGCCTGACACAGGAACAAGTTGCACTACGAATGAATACGCAGAAAAGCAACATCAGTCGTCTAGAGCGAGGTAATGGGAACCCGAGCTGGGCAACCTTAGTTAAATATGCTCATGCGTGTGGGTTCAATCTTGCCCTACAGCCGCTTAAGCAGTAGATCATGCGAAAGGGCAGTCAACAGTGGGGAAGGTCGTACTCGCAATAAAAAAGCCACCCCTTGTGAGGGTGGCTTTTTTGAATATGGCGCGGCTGGCAGGATTCGAACCCACGACCCCTTGGTTCGTAGCCAAGTACTCTATCCAACTGAGCTACAGCCGCTAAAGAAAAAGAACTATACCATATAGCCGTGTTGTTGTCATGGTCGCGATATCCACGGGCTGCCATCAATGTAAAAGCGTAGCGGCTTGTGGGCCCAGTCACCAGCGTAATCAACGCCAATGCGGGGCCTGCTGACGATATGGATTGTTGATTGCGGCGTATCGGGCTCACTCAGAAAGAAGTCAGCGCTGCATAAGTCATGTCCATACAAGCTGCGGTCTATGCCCATGGCGCGGCACAGTCTGCCAGGGCCCCGCGTATTGTCGTCCAGGTTCAATACCGGCTCAACAGCACGCAGCAACACGGCTGCGCCGGTGCCGTCAGCGTCCGTTACTACGTTCATGCAATGGTGCATACCGTAAATTAAATAGACGTAGGCGTAGCCTGGTGGCCCGAACATGACACGAGTCCGGGGTGTCAGGCCCTTGGATGTGTGAGCAGCCAGATCATGTGGGCCCAGATAGGCTTCGACTTCCGTTATTTTGCCAACGCGCGTGATGCCGTCTGTCTTCTTTACCAGTAGCTTGCCCAGCAAGTCGTGCGCAACAGCCACGGTGTCACGGTTATAAAAAGAGCGAGGCAGGGCTTGCATAGGGCTACAGAAGGCCTTTCTACAGTACGGTGTTGTGTTGGTATGCTTGCTCCGCCGTCTGGGCAGATAACAAGGCCTGTTTGGCATCGTCAGGCAAAAACGAGGCCTGTATGCTGTTGCGGGCCAGTTGGCGGCATTCATCGCGGGTCAGGCCCAATTCGGTGACACAGGCCAGAAAATTATCCACGAGGTACCCGCCAAAGTAAGCAGGATCGTCCGAATTGAGGGTAACGGTGGCACCGCGCCGCAATAGCCGGACCACGCTATGATCCGCCATGCTGGGAAAGACACCCAGGCGGATGTTGGACAACGGGCAAACCGTCATGGGTATCCGGTTGTCGATAATGCGGTGCAGCAATGCGGGATCCTCTTCGCTGCGAACACCATGGTCGATACGTTCTACATGCAGTACATCCAGGGCGTTATGTACATACTCAGCCGGCCCTTCTTCGCCTGCATGGGCAACCAACCTGAAACCCAGGTGAGCACACTGGGCAAAGACATGTACGAATTTTTCGGGCAGGTTACCCAGTTCTGCGGAATCCAGCCCAATTGCCGTCCACAGGTCGCCGTATTCCTGGCGTAGTGGTAGGGCCTTATTCAGGGTGATGAAGGCGTCCTGTTCTGACAGGTCGCGTAAGAATGACAGGATCATGCGGCTGCTTAGCCCCCACCGGCGGTGGGCGTCGCGCAATGCGTCGGCTATGCCGGCAAACACAGTTTCAAGGGCAATGCCCCTGCGCGTATGTGTTTGGGGGTCAAACATGATCTCTGTATGCACGATGCCGTCTTCGTGTGCCCTTTGTAGGTAGGCCCACGTCATGTCATAAAAATCCTGTTTGGTGATCAAGACTTGTGCACCCGCGTAATACAGTTCCAGAAACGAACCCAGGTCCTGAAAATCATAGGCTGCGCGCAATTCGGCCACATTGCGATAAGGTAGCGAGACGCCATTGCGCTCGGCAAGAGTGAACATGAGTTCGGGCTCTAGCGTACCTTCGATGTGAACGTGCAGTTCAGCTTTGGGCAGTTGCCGTAAAAAGTCAACCAGTTCGTCTTGTTGGCTTGCCTGCGATGTGCGGTCGTTTGGTGTCTTCAATGTCGGGGTCCTTGGGTCAGTTCCGGCCGCGAGCTTGCCAGGTACTAATTGCCACCATGGTCCAGCTGGTCAGAAACAATAGGCCGCCCACGGGCGTAAATGTGGCCAGCCACCCTGCACGGGTCAACACCAGTGCATATAGGCTGCCGCTAAAAACCAGTGTGGCAAACAGCATGATGCCCGCGGCACGAATCAGCATGCGGCCCGTAGGCAACAGCATGGACAGGCCGCACACCAGCAAAATACCCAGGCCGTGCACCAGCTGATACAACACGGCGGTGCGCCACATTTCCACTAATGCCGGCACCATGGCTTGGCGCAAACTGTGTGTGCCCCACGCAGCAGCCATGACGCCGGTCAGCATCAGCAGTGCAGCGGCGGTCATGAGGCGGGCGGGAATTGGAGGCGTGGGTTTGTTGGGCGTAGAAGACATAATTTGGATACTTGCAGCGGGTGCGTAATTGCCGTACTACTGACTAGTGTAATAGACGGCCTGGATGGAGACATCTTATGACAGCAATCCCAAACGCTGAATCGAATCAGGTTGATGCCTTAGCCGATATCAATCAATACGACACTGATATTGCCTTGAAGCAAGCTGTGCAGCATGTGTCGGGCGATGCGCTTCATCGTGCTTTGCACGATTATGGTGCCATAACCGGCAGTTTGCACATGCGTGAGCTGGCTGATCAGGCCAATCGTCATCCGCCCGAGCTGACTGCCTGGGACGCAGCGGGCAGGCGAATTGATGCGGTTGAATATCATCCTTCCTGGCATGCATTGATGGCAGCAGGCTTTAGTGCTGGGCTGCACTGTTCTGCCTGGTCGGGCAACGCACACGCGCATGTAGGCAGGGCGGCCAGGTTTATGCTGCATGGACAGCTGGAGTCTGGCACGTTGTGTCCTCTGACGATGACGAGCGCATCGATCCCGCTGTTGGACCAGGAACCGGTGTTTGCTTCGTTTGTCAAAAAGTTGCGGTCCACCCAGTATGACGCTGCTGATATGGCGTGGCATACCAAACAGTCTGTCATGGTCGGCATGGGGCTGACCGAAAAACAGGGTGGCTCTGATTTACGTGTATGCCAAACGAAGGCCATGCCGCTTGGGAAGGTGGCAACCCCCATTTTGGGGGCTGGCGAACAGCAGCATTACACCCTGACTGGCCATAAGTGGTTTTTTTCTGCACCAACATCCGATGCGCATTTGGTGCTGGCACGTGAAGAAGACGGTCTGTCCTGTTTTTTCGTGCCACGACGACTGGACGATGGCAGCTTGAACGCGATTCGGATCCAGCGACTGAAAGATAAGGTGGGCAATCGCTCCAATGCCAGCGCCGAGGTTGAGTTTGAACAGGCCTTGGCACTACGGTTGGGCGAGCGGGGCAGGGGCATTGCTATGCTCATGCAAATGGCTGCCTATACACGGCTGGATTGCGTGCTGGGCAGTACAGCTTTGTTGCGCCAAGCCGTGGCCCAAGCCTGCCACTTTGCAGGGCTGCGGCAAGCGTTTGGGCGTACGCTAGTCCAGCACCCGCTGATGCGTACGGTACTTGCTGATCTGGCTCTGGAAAGTGAGGCAGCCACAACGCTGTCTATCCATCTTGCTCATGCATTTGATCAACATGATGAGGTCTCTCAGGTTTGGCGCCGCATGTTAACGCCGGCTGCCAAGTTCTGGATATGTAAAAGGGCAGTGACGGCGGTTGCCGAATGCATGGAGGTGCTGGGAGGCAATGGCTACATTGAAAACGGACCACTGGCGCGCTTGTATCGTGAAGCACCAGTTAATGCCATTTGGGAAGGATCGGGCAACGTGATGTGCCTGGATGTGCTGCGAGCCATGAAGCAGGACCCGCAAGGCACTGAGCTGTTGTGGGCCTCGCTGCACGACAGCTTTGCTACTGAGCCGACGATGCATAGCATGTTGCAGCGACTAAAAGATAGTACTAGTTTAGACCCGGCGGACCAGGAAGCCGACGCACGATGGTTTGCCGGAAACTTGGTGATGCTGGTGCAGGCCGTTTTATTACAACGGCATGCGCCGCCGTCCATTTTTGAGGCCTTTGTTCGTACGCGTCTGCAAGGTAACGCAGGGCTCATGGGAACGACAAAATGGTCGCAAAACCAGGCTAACCAAATGCTTGAGCGTGCCTTTCAGCATCTATAATTGTCTTTTTTTCAGTATTGAAGGCACAATAGCCTGTCGTCATATTCGTTCATTGTGGCATGGCCGCATTCGCACAAAGGTGATCAGACTGCCTGGTTTGTCGGATATTCAAGGGTGGCAACACGTCAGCCAAAGGCTGGGTTGGTTGCGCGTTTTGGTGTGCGCTGCAGTGCTGTTGCCGGTGCTTGCTGCCTGTTCGCCCAAACCCGTCAACAGCCCGTATGCACGGGGCCACGAGCAGGAAAATATCTTATACACGGCGTTTAGCCAGCGCTCACCCAAATACCTTGACCCGGCCAGTTCGTATTCAACGGACGAAACGCCCTTTACTTACTCTATTTACGAGCCGTTGTATGGGTACCATTATCTGAAACGGCCGTACGAGTTGGTGCCGCGTGCCGCCAGTTCCATTGATGCGCCCCGTTATTTGGATGCGGATGGCAATACATTGCCAGATGATGCGCCAGGGGAGGAAGTGGCCATCAGTGAGTATGACATTGCTATCCAGCCTGGGATTGAGTTTCAGCCGCATCCGGCGTTTGCAAAAGACAGCGATGATGCGCACCGTTACTGGCCTATGGATCGGTCCGATATAGAAGGCCGTTTTAGTATGTCTGATTTTGCGCATACCGGCAGCCGAGAACTGACGGCGCACGACTATGTCTATGCGCTGAAGCGACTGGCCAGTCCCCGGGTGGTGTCGCCCATATTTGGGCTGTTGTCCGGGCACATTGAAGGCATGCAAGAGTACGGACAGCGCCTGCGTGAGCAGGACGAAAAAGCCAGGTCGGAGCAGGGCAGCAATATCCGTCTGCCTTGGCTGGATTTGCGCAAGGAAAATTTCAGTGGCGTGCAGGCGCTGGATGATCACACTATACGTATCCGCGTACAGGGCAAATATCCACAGTTCAAGTACTGG
>DAHVSI010000012.1 GCA_027324645.1 Castellaniella sp.
GTCGTAATACGTTAAATAATCAATTTGCTGCTTGGCCTGGCTAATGACCCTGGCACGCTGGCGCAAGACAATAGCTGTCAGGGTGGCAAGTAAAAAAGTCAGAATAAATCCTGCTACAGCAATCCAGCGCGAGAGGTTTCGTTCAAGCAAAGATAATAATGACTGGCCCGGCGTAAACGTAAGCTCCCACCGCCTGGCATGCGCCTGAATGGCCTGGGTATCTGGCGCCAAGCCTGCATTGGACAGTAAGGGTCTTTGACGCGTATACGTGCCGAGCAAACCCGCCTCGTCAGCCAGCGGATTTGCATTTAGCTGGTTAGCAAGCGCGACGTCGTGATGGCCGGTATCCAGCGGCCCAGCATCAACCATGCTTACAGCCACATGCTGCAGCGCGCCCGTATTGGCTACCGCTTCCAGCATATGGTCGGCATCGATAGCCAGACCCACCGTGCCAATAAAGCCGTCGGCATCCTGGTCGTTAACATACCCTACCTGAGAAACGTCCACGGATTCGTCGTAAATAGGCATATGCAGTACGAATCCAATGGGCTTGTCATCATCCTGTAGGAGCTGGATGGGGGCCGTGATGGAGGGCGCACCGGTGTCCCGGCTAATATGTAATGCCTCCAGATTGGGCGCCTGAATCGAAATATCCAGACCCCGCAATGCCTCGTTGCCAACCTCGGGCCATAAATAGTCAACGATGTAACGGCTGTCTGTGTCAGGCTTATCGGCCGTCGAGACCCTGCGAACAAACCGCACGTTACGGATCTCCGGATAACGGGCCCTGGCGTTGTGACGCGCCGCAATACGCTCGAATGTTTCGCGATCCAGGTTTGAGTTCACCAGAAACAGATCTCTAAGCCCTGCAGCAATCTCGGTGTATAAGTTGATGCGCTTGCGAACTGTATCGGTGCCCAGAAGTACCTCTTGTGCAAAACGCTGGGCTGCTCGTTGCTGCTGACCGGTACGCTGCTGATGCACCGCCCACATGGTTAAAGAGACGCCAATAACTACCACGATAAACGCGGGCACAAACACATCACGTTGAAGCCGCTTGGCAAGCCATTTCATTGTGCACCATCCATCTGGCGATCAAATGTCACATGTTGCAATACGCAAACTATTTCATTATTTTTAAGCATGAAACATTGATTGTTATTGTTGGTTGCATTATAGACACAATGCTCGGCGACTAATCATGCCCCAATACCTTGACCGATGCCTCCAGAAAATGCAGCAATGCTTGCGTACCGGTATCCAGAGCGCGGCTGGCAGACCATACACAGCCTATGTCCATTGTGGGTATGGCCTGAACAATGTCCCGGCGTAGAATCCGCCTTCCTTCGAGTGACCACGGTCTATAGACAAGGTCGGATAAAACAGTGACCCCTTTCTGAAACGCAACCAGACTTCGTACCGCTTCAGGCGATTGGCTCTGAAAACGGATACGTGGCTCAACGTTATGCTCGTGCCAGTAGTGCGACATTGTTTGCACGTGCTCATCCATATCCAGCAAAATATAGTCGTACTGCGCAATATCGTGCAATGTGATTTGGCTTTGCTGTTGCAGTTCGTGATCGGGGTGAGTCCACAACCGGCGAGGCGATTTCAGCATGGCCTGATACTCCAGTCTGGCGTCCGGGGTCAGGTTGGAAACAATCATCATGGCCAGATCCATTTGTCCATTAAGCAAAGCTTGCTCAATGGCTGGCCGCGAGCTCTCCACCAGCCGGATATCCAGGCCAGGAAAACGTTCGTGCACCGCAGACAGCACAGCCGGAGCCAAGTAAGCAGATATCGTTTCTGTCACGCCCAGCGTGAGCCGTTGCTTGATGTCACTGGGTGTAGTCTGCATATCGCTGATGGCCCGCTGGACACCATTGACAATATTTCGGGCATGCTGCACCAGACGCTTACCAGACTCGGTTAAGTGCACCCCTTTGGCGTGACGTGAAAATAGCGTTGTGCCCAGCGTTTGCTCCATGTTCTTCAAGGCGATCGTGACAGACGACTGGGACACATTGCAGCGTAATGCCGCTTTTGATACTTGCCTTGTTTCTGCCAGCGCCAAAAAATATTCAAACTGCCGCAAGCTCAGTTTCAGATTGATCATGCTTATATATATATTTAATCAATAATAGATATTTAAAAATATATATTAGCAATACATATAAAAAACCTCTAGGATGGCGTCAATCAAGCATCTGGGGAATTGTTGCCATGCCAACAGTTAAAAGCGGCTACTGCACGCTGTGCCGATCGCGTTGCGGCACCCACAACACAGTTGAGAATGACAGGCTAATCAGTGTGAAGCCTGACACGGCACATCCAACAGGACAGGCCATTTGTCCTAAAGGTCGCTCGGCTCCAGAGCTCGTGCATAATCCGGACCGTGTGTTGTACCCAATGCGCAGGACGCAACCAAAAGGCGCCAAAGATCCAGGCTGGAAGCGTATTTCATGGGACGAAGCATTATCTGAAATCGCACAAAAATTCACGGACATCCGCCGGGAAGACGGGCCGGAAGCCGTTGCATTCGGAGTCACAACGCCCAGTGGTACGCCTTTGTCCGACAGCATTGACTGGATCGAACGATTTGTTCGGGCTTTTGGCAGCCCAAACATTGCGTACGGAACCGAGGTATGCAACTGGCACAAAGATCACGCCCATGCATTCACATTTGGATGTGGCATACCGGTTGCCGACTACGAGCACGCTGATCTGATTATGCTGTGGGGTCATAACCCCGCTAACTCCTGGCTAGCTCAGGCAGGTGCCATAGCCAGGGGCAGAGCAAACGGTGCCCGTCTGCTTGTGACCGATCCCAGAAAAACCGCATTGGCAGCACAAGCCGACTGCTGGCTCCAGGTTAGACCAGGCACTGATGCCGTCCTTGCGCTGGGATTGATTCAGGCATTGTTGGCAAACAAAACCTACAACCAGATTTTTGTACGAGACTGGACGAACGCACCGTTTCTGGTCCGCTCGGACACAGGCCGATTGTTACGTGCTGTGGATGTGCAAGACCATCACGACACGGACGCCTGGATGGTGTGGGACAGTCAGCGCCATTGTCCGGTTATCTACGACACCCAAGGCAACAACCACGACCGGACAAACAACCACATCGCACTTGAGGGCGCCTACGAGGTCATGATCCAGGGCCAGCCCGTTTTGTGTCATCCGGTGTTTGAGCTCCTGGCCCGCCATTGCGCACGCTATACGCCCACCTATGTTGAACAGATTACCGGGGTGAAGCCTGAAGCACTGCAAGAGGCTGCCAGGCTTCTTGGTACAAGCGGATCGGTCGCCTATCACGCTTGGTCTGGCGTTGCACAAAGTACCAATGCCACACAGACAGAACGGGCCATTGCCATTTTGTACGCACTGACAGGCAGCTTTGATCAACCGGGCGGTAACCGGTTATACGCCAAGCAACCCGTCAATATGGTTAACGGCCTTGACCTGATTTCTGCCACACAAAGCGCCAAGGCGCTGGGACTGGATGAGCGACCGTTAGGGCCGGCCGCCACAGGATGGATTACTGCGCTTGATATGTACCAGGCAGTCTTAACCGGCACACCCTATCCAATCAGGGCCTTCATGGGCTTTGGCACCAACCAGCTTGCCTCACAGGGTGATGTATTGACCGGAACCAAGGCCTTTGAGCAGCTTGAATTTCATGTGCATTGTGATTTGTACGAGACGCCGACAGCGCGCTACGCGGATATTTTTCTGCCGATCAACACACCATGGGAGCGTGAAGGATTACGCACCGGGTTTGAGATCAGCAAGCGCGCCCAGGAACACATACAGCTACGGCCCCGCATGGTGAGCCCACGGGGCGAATCACGCTCGGACAACGACATCGTGTTTGATCTGGCATGCCGCCTTGGGATGGGGGATCAATTTTTTGATGGTGACCTAGAGCAAGCCTGGAACTACCAACTGGCTCCCCTTGGCATAACCGTGGCAGATCTGCGTGCCCAACCTGATCAGACGCTACAACGTCCACTGCAGCACACCGACAGAAAGTACACAACACAAGGCTTTGACACGCCCACGCGCCGGGTCGAGCTGTATTCTGAAACCCTGCACAACTATGGCTATGACCCGCTGCCTGGCAATCATGCCGCTACAATTCGCAACGCCGATGCAGGGAACAGTGATTACCCCTTAGTGCTCACCTCCGCCAAAAGTGGCTATTACTGCCACAGCCAACATCGTGGCGTGGTCTCACTTCGCAAGCGGGCACTGTACCCCCAAGCTAGCTTGCATCCAGACCTGGCCAAACAAAAAGATATTCATCCAGACGACTGGATCCGTGTGACAACAGAGCACGGCACAGCCCGTTTTGTCGCCGTGCTCGATACAGGACTATTGCAAGATACGATTTGTGCTGAATATGGCTGGTGGCAAGCTTGCCCTGAGCTTAACGCGCCTGCCTACGCAACAAGTGGCGAAGCATCCAGCAACTACAACCATCTGATCACGGCACAAGCCCATGACCCAGTCAGTGGTTCTGTACCCATGCGCGGCTTTCGGTGCACCGTCAGCCTTGATCCGCTGACACCCCGGCACCAGCGTCCATGGTCGGGCGTGCGTGAAGCGGTTGTGAGCGATTTGCAAAAGGTAGCAGACGGTGTGTTGCAAATTACGATGCAAAGCCCGAACGGCGATAAGCTGCCGGACTACCAGCCCGGACAGCACGTAACGTTTGAAGTCGTAGAACCGGATGGGCACCGTCTGACACGAAGCTATTCCTTAGTCGGGCCCGCCAGCGTGCCAAACAGAAAACACTATCAGATTGCCGTCAGACATCAGCGTGGCACCACTGATCAGGGCGAGGCCTGGGAAGGCCGCATGTCAGGCCATCTGCATCGAGAGCTAGCCATTGGCGATACCGTGTACATTGGCTGTCCAAACGGGCTGTTCACCATGCCCGAAGCCAGCAACCAGCCTGTTGTTTTAATTGCGGGTGGTATTGGCATTACACCCTTTCTGTCCTACCTGGAAACACTAGCCGTTGCAGACAATATGCCAGAGGTATGGCTGCACTATGCCAACCGCAACAGCCAAACCACTGCCTATCAACAGCGTCTTAAAGACCTGGAAGCAGCCCTTCCCGCACTGACCCTTGTTAATTATTACGACGAACCACAGCCTGGCGAGCCCGATCAGCCCAGGCAACTGGGCGCTCATGTTGTCAGTGATGCACTGATAAAGGCCCGTGCCCGTTTCTATGTGTGCGGGCCTGCGGGCATGATGGAAGCCGTCAAGACGGGGCTGGTGGACCGCGGTGTACCGGCGTTCGATATTTTCACCGAAGTATTCCGCTCACCGCCCAAGATGGACGCGGACAATGCAGGCCCCTTTTCTGTGCGTTTTGAACGGTCTGGCCCTACAACAGCCCAATGGCGACCAGAGCGAGGGACTTTATTGACCCTGGGCGAGCGCCAGGGCCTGACCCTGCCCAACGGATGCCGCGTTGGCCAATGCGAAAGCTGTGCCACCACAATTATTTCCGGACAGGTTCGACACCTGCATGGCACCGAGCCAGAAGACCCAACAGTCTGCCTGACGTGCCAGGCCATTCCTCTTTCTGATCTTGTTTTAGACGCTTAACTGATTCGCTTATTCGGAACGATACTGATGAAAATTTTTGACCGTGACACAACGCGATCTGCCCTGCCCTTTGACCGCCTGATCCCTGCGCTCAAGCAAGCCTTTATTGAGGGCTGCCACGTGCCCCTGCGCCATGTACACCATTTGAACGACGATGATCCAAGCGCGACCCGGGTGCTGATTATGCCGGCATGGCAAGACGATGGCCTGATGGGCATCAAGACTGTCCATATTTCGCCGCGTAACCGTGATCTGGGCAAGCCGGGGCTGCACTCCACTTATTTACTGTACAGCTCTAAAACGGGCGAACCGCTTGCCATGATCAACGGAGATGAAATCACTTCCCGGCGTACTGCAGCAGCCTCAGCACTGGGCGGTTCTTTTCTGGCACGTCCGGATGCATCGCGGCTATTTGTTGCAGGAACCGGCCGTGTCGGCAGCCTCTTGCCAGATGCGTACGCAGCCGTGCGAGATCTTTCAGAAGTCACCATATGGGACATTGACGAAGGTGCTGCGACCACACTGGTCCAGCAGCTTAATGAGCGCGGTTTCAAGGCGTCCGTAGCCAAAGACCTGGAAACGGCTGTGCAGCAGGCAGACATTATCAGTTGCGCCACGCTGGCAACGGCCCCGTTTATTAAAGGCGAATGGCTTCAGCCTGGTTCGCACCTGGATTTGATTGGCAGCTTTACGCCCGATATGCGCGAGGCTGACGATGATGCGTTTGCCAATGCACGATTGTTTATTGATACCGAGGAAGCGCTCATGAAGTCGGGCGAACTGCTTGAGCCTATGTCCCGCCAGGTATTTGCCGCTCGCGATGTCGTTGCCACACTCACCGAGCTTTGTACCGGTGCAACGAAGGGCAGGGAAACACCCGAGGAACGGACTGTATTCAAGGCGGTAGGCACAGCACTGGAAGATCTGGCCGCCGCGGCCCTGGTTTATCAGACAGAAGACCCCGCCACCGGCGATCAAGCCGGACAAGAACTACTAGCTAAATCGTAGGAGACTAAAAACATGTCAAATCAAAGCAGGCCTGCAGACAACGCCTCAACAGGCTTTATGGGCCCCCTTAACCGCTTTCTAGAAAGGTGGATTCCATCAGCAATGACTTTTGCCATGGCATTGACACTGATTGTGGCTTTGATGGCGTTGCTGATCACCGACACCGGACCCGTCGATATTGTGCAGCACTGGGGTGACGGTTTGGCGGGCATCCTGGCCTTCATGACACAAATGTGTCTGATCCTGCTGTTGGGCCATATCGTTGCCAATACGGGACCGGTTCGCAAGGTGCTGATTGCCCTGGCCCGCATTCCATCCCGCCCCACCAGCGCCTATACGTTCATATTTGTTGTCAGCGCGGTGCTGTGCTTTTTTATCTGGGGTCTGGGCCTGATTGCCGGTGCGGTTTTGGCTCGTGAGGTAGCTGTGCAGGCCAGGGAACGCGGTATCAAACTGCATTTTCCATTGCTGGTTGCCGCTGGCTATTCAGGCTTTATCGTGTGGCACATGGGCTATTCGGGGTCCGGTCCCCTTACCGCTGCCACACCGGGGTCATTTTTGTCTGAAGCGTTAAACGGCCAGACCATCCCGGTTTCGGAAACCATTTTTGCTAGCTGGAACATCGTCGCAACCATCCTGACCATTGTTGTTTGTGGCCTCTTGTTCTGGTTGGTCGCGCCTAAAGACTCCGATCGTGTCTATGAGCTTCCAAAAAACGTCGGCTCCGAAGAACAGACCAAGATCGAGCATGAAATCAGCACACCCGGCGACCGGATGGATGCTTCCCGCACGCTCGTTCTGTTGTTTGGCCTGGGGCTTGCCGCGTATCTCGTCATTCACTTTGCGCGTGGAGGAAGCATCACGCTTGATATTGTTAACTGGTCGCTGCTGGCCCTGGTGCTTCTTTTTTCTAGAAACGTCATTGAAATCATCCACCTGACCAAGAACGCAGCGTCTAATGTTGGCGAAATTCTGGTTCAGTTTCCGCTGTATGCCGGTATTCTTGGCATCATGAAAGAAACTGGCCTGATTGCCATTTTCTCGGATGCATTTGTGTCCATTGCCAGCACCAGCACATTTGGTGTCTTGTCATTCTTGTCAGCCGGTATTGTCAACTTTTTTGTGCCATCGGGCGGCGGGCAATTTGCTGTGCAAGGCCCCATCATGCTGGATGCAGCAGACAAACTAGGCATTGATCCTTCAGTGGCCGTAATGGCCCTGGCGTATGGCGACCAGTGGACAAACATGTGGCAACCGTTCTGGGCACTACCCGTACTGGCCATTGCCGGGCTCAGGATGCGCGACATTCTGGGCTACACCACAGTTGCGCTGGTTGGATCGGGCATTGTCATGATGGGCACGCTCTGGTTTATTTCGTTGTAACCCAACACATTAAACAAGCCCGCCAGACGGCGGGCTTGTTTCCGTCTGAGCGGCGTGGCTAGGCCAGTTTGCCGGCAATATCAACTAAACGACGCGCCTGATGGCCAATGGCCGCCTTGACGCTATCATCAAAGTCAGCTCCCTGGGTATGGCTGTAGCCATAAGGGTTACCACCGGTTTTGAAGATCGCCTCGTCCGTATAGCCGGGCGTCACAATAATGCCGCCCCAATGCATGACAGTGGCATAAAAAGACAATAAGGTTGTTTCCTGCCCACCATGGGCATTTTGTGCGGATGTCATGGCAGATATTGCCTTATTGGCTAACCCGCCTTTGGCCCAGATGCCACCCAGCGTGTCGATAAAGGCGCGCATTTGACTGGCTTGAACAGCAAACCGCGTTGGTGCCGAGAAAAGATACGCATTGGCCCACTCCATGTCCTGGACCGTTGCCTCTGGAATATGAGCCATTTTGTCGGCCTGAGCCTTCCATGCGTCCTGGCCCGCTACCACCTCTTCAGGCGCTGTTTCGGGCACCTTCAACAGCCGGACTTCAGCACCAGCCGCTTTAGCGGCTTCTGCCGCAATACTGGCCATTTCATAATTGGTGCCGTACGTTGAATAGTAAACAATAGCAAGTCTGACGCTCATCACACTACTCCTTGATAATTGACGTGACAACAACCCTACAGGCGCGTTGTGGGGCGAGACAGGTCCAGCACCGGTCCCACAGGCACAATCCCGTTTGGATTAATCGTGGGATGACTGCGATAGTAGTGCTGTTTGATATGGTCAAAATTGAACGTGTCAGCTACTCCGGGATACTGATACAGGGCCCGCGTGTAATCCCACAAATGTTCATAATCAACCAGCCGCTTAATGTTGCACTTGAAGTGGCCGTGATACACGGAATCAAACCGGATAAGCGTTGTGAAGAGCCGCCAATCTGCTTCGGTAACCTGGTCACCCAATAAAAAACGGTTATTGACCAGTATGGCATCGAGCTCATCCAGTTGGTCAAACAGTTTGGTAACTGCTTGTTCATACACCTGCTGGTCGGTGGCAAAACCAGCTTTGTAGACACCATTATTGACGTTGCCGTAGACCTTGTCGTTGATATCGTCAATCTGGACCAGCAACGACTGGGGAGCATAATCGCCTGGCTGCGCGCCCACCTCGTCAAAGGCAGAATTAAACATGCGCATGATTTCCGACGACTCGTTGCTGACAATCGTATCTGAGTGCAAATCCCATAGAACGGGGACGGTGACACGCCCGGTGAAATCTGCTTGCGCGCGCTGATACACCTTATATAAATAATCGGCCTGGCCAACTGGATCCGGCACTACACCCGGAGCGTCGGCAAAAGACCAACCGTATTCACCCATATAAGGATTGACCACTGAAACGCTGATCATGTTCTGCAAGCCCTTGAGGGCACGCATGATCAGCACGCGATTGGCCCATGGGCATGCCAGCGAAACATACAGATGGTAACGGCCGGGCTCCGCCTTAAAACCGCCCTGCCCCGAGGGGCCAGGCTGGCCGTCGGCCGTCACCCAGTGACGAAACTTAGCGTCGGTACGAACAAAGCGTCCGCCGGTACTGGCAGTGTCGTACCACTGATCATGCCACTGCCCGTCAATTAGTAATCCCATAAAATAACGCTCCTGTAACCTGTCGCTGCAACAAGCCTGACTCACTGAACAAGCCGTTGGTCATGCCATCCACTGTAATATCAAATATACTGCTTGACTAGTAGAGTTTTATGCCAGAACATATCGATTTTTATGATAAACAATGATTCCTCCCCTTTTGAGCCTCGTATGCCACGCGCAACGCTTGAGCAGTGGCGTGTGCTGCGGGCAGTGGTACATGAGGGGGGCTATGCACAGGCTGCGGAAAGACTGCATAAAAGCCAGTCCGCCATCACCTACGCCATTCAACGGTTAGAACATCAATTGGGGGTACAGGTATTTGAACGCGAGGGGCGCCGGGCGGTGCTGACCGATGTAGGCCAAATGCTGTACAGACGGGCCACATCTTTGCTGACCCAGGCAGCAGCACTTGAAGACGCCGCCGGCGAACTGGCAGCAGGTTGGGAACCACAAATCAACCTGGCCGTTGACATTATTTACCCGACCTGGCTATTGCTGCAGTGCCTTGAAAGCTTTTCCAGCGAACGACCCAGCACGCGCATTGAGCTGTTTGAAACCGTACTGGGCGGCACGGAAGAGGCTCTCCTACAACGCAAAACGGATCTGGCTATCAGCCCCATTGTGCCTCCCAACTTTTTTGGGGACCCGCTCATGCGCCTGCACTTTGTTGCTGTCGCGGCACCCCATCACCCTTTGCACACGGCCAACAAAGAACTGACTTATGCTGATTTGCGTGAGCACCGGCAGCTGGTTATTCGCGATTCAGGCTTACAGCGCAAGCACGAAGCCGGATGGTTGGGAGCAGAAGAACGCTGGACTGTCAGCTACAAAGCTACCTCCATCCGCGCTGCCTGCATGGGGCTGGGCTTTGCCTGGTACCCGGAAGATATGATCCGCGATGAACTGCGTAGTGGTACGCTAAAACGTTTGCCTCTTCGCGAAGGGGCGTCGCGGTATGCAGAGCTTTACTTGATTTTGCCTGATCCCGATTACGCAGGCCCGGGGGTTCAACGTCTGGCGCAGCTGTTTCGGGATACTGCCAGTAAAGTTTCTGCTTGACCATGCCGTCCATCGTAAGCCTCCATCATGCCTGATTCTGACTTTCGCCTGCGTCAGATTTTTCTGTCAGCTTTCGGCCCATCCATTCTGTTTGGTATTGCCCAAGGCGCCATCTTTCCAGTCATTGCATTGACATCGCTGCAGTTGCACCCTTCACATGCCGTATCGGGCACGATTGTTGCATTGATAGGCCTGGGCTCACTCATCAATAATATTCCGGCAGCCATGCTCACTTCCCGCGTGGGTGAGCGCCGCGCCATGATAGGCACGGCAATGTTCAGCGCCCTGGGGGTCATGTTGTGTTTGTACGCGCCTCATGTTGCCATCCTGGCGCTGGGCGTATTCATGCAAGGAATGAGCCAGTCCGTGTTCTACCTGGCCCGCCAAAGCTTCCTGATCGATGCTGTGCCCTTGCACCTGCGTGCCCGCGCATTTTCCACACTGGGGGGCTGCCAACGCCTGGGCCTGTTTGTCGGGCCGTTCATGGCTGCTGCAGCCATGGAGGTGGGCGGCATTGCGGGTGCTTATTGGATCGCAGTTGTTGCCCTGATAGCCACAGCACTGCTCTGTCTGGCCATTCCAGAACTGGAGGCTACAAAAAAACAACCGACCACTCATCAGAAGCATGAGTCCGGGGAGCAGGCAAAAATACGGCCCACTCCCCAGCCACAATCCATGTGGACCGTTGCCAAACACTATCGCCACACGCTGCTGACCATCGGCATCGGTGTCATGCTGATCGGCGCATTGCGAGCATCGCGACCTATCGTGCTGCCCCTGTGGTCAGAGCATATTGGACTGAGCCCAAGCATGACAGCGGTTGTCTTTGGGATTGTGTCGGCCATTGACGTCCTGATGTTTTATCCGGCAGGCAAAGTCATGGACGAATATGGCCGGCTTTGGGTTGCCCTGCCCTGTACTTTGCTCCTTGGCTTGTCATTCATGCTGATTCCTCTGGCGAGTCACCTGCCTGCCTTCATCGCAGTAGCCCTTGTCATGGGGTTTGGCAACGGTATTGGTTCGGGCATCATGATGACCCTGGGTGCAGACGCTGCACCCAAAAATGGTCGCATTGCCTTTTTGGGCTTGTGGCGCTTGCTTAGCGATGTGGGCACCAGCAGTGGTCCGTTTATTCTTGCGGGCGTCACGGCCATGGTGTCTCTGGGGGCCGGCATTGCCACGATCGGGGTCTCGGGGCCGTTGGCCGCCGCCATATTCTGGCGATTTATCCCGCCACACAAGCCTGCCCCCACGGCAAAAACAGACACATAACGGCAGACACGTCTCATACCCACCAAGTAACAGTCTTGTTCGGCAAACCTGTTCGTTTGGAGGGCGGCAAAGTCACACGAATCTACTACCGTAAGGTGCTGCATTACGCACCCCCTTACGTCACCGCGTTATAGAGGCCCCCATGGCACGTCGTCTGTTTCTTGGTCTGATTCTTGTTCTTGCAGGCATATCGCAAGCTTTTGCCCAATCCTCCCAATCGGCATCCGATGCCATCCTTATTCTGGATGCCTCCGGATCCATGTGGGCACGCATGGACGGCGAGCCCCGCATCGTAGTCGCAAAAAATGTGATTAATGACTTGCTAGACGAACTGCCTGAAAGCACCCGACTGGGCCTGATGGCCTATGGCCATAGTCGCAAGGGAGACTGCGGCGATATTGAAATGCTGGTTGACGTGGGCGGCGATCGTGAAACGATCAAAGAAGCAGTAGACAATGTGTCGCCCAAGGGCAAGACCCCCATGACTGATGCAGTGATCCAGGCAGCGGAAAAACTCAAGTACACAGAAAATCCTGCCACAGTGATTCTGGTGTCGGACGGCGAGGAAACCTGCAACGTGGACCCGTGTGAAGCGGCCGCCAAGCTGGATGAACTGGGTGTTGAACTGAAAGTGCATACGGTTGGCTTTGCCCTGGAAGAAGGCTCTGAAGGCCTGAATCAACTGCAATGCATGGCCGACAATACTGGCGGCCAGTTTTTTGCCACACAAAATGCCGAAGAACTAGCCACGGCCCTGACGAGCATTACCGAAGAAGAGCCTGATGAACCCGCCACCTACACAGTGGACCTGTCTGCGACCGAAGAAGAAGACGGCCCTGTCATTACCGAAGGATTGATCTGGGCGCTGTACGAAGAAGACAGTGATGACCCACTTTACACGTCAGAGCCCACTGGCAAAGTTTCTACCACACTAGAGCCAGGCACCTACACAGCAAGCGTATTAAGAATTAGCGATGAGGCCGATGCTGAAGCAACCCTAAAAGTAGAAGACCAAGATACTCAACTGACCCTGCCAATCGAAGCGGAGCACAACATTGCCCTGGAAGGGCCGGACACGGTTGCTCAGGGAAGCGCCTTTGACGTGTCATGGTCCGAAACCACCAGTGAAAACGATCGGGTCATCATCGTGCCCGCCGATACCAAGGAAGGCGAACGTGCAGGTGGCAGCCAGGCGCAGCGGGTTCGCACCCATAGTTCCGGTAGCCTTAAAGCGCCCGGCACCCCGGGGCTGTACGAGCTGCGCTACGTGCGCGACCAGGATAACAAGACCTTGGACGCTAGAGCCATTGAAGTTGTAGAAACGGAAGTGACCGTTGAAGCGCCCGAAACGGTTGTTCAGGGCAGCTCCTTTGAGGTGTCATGGTCCGAAGGCATCAACGGAAGCGATCGGGTCATCATCGTGCCTGCTG
>DAHVSI010000188.1 GCA_027324645.1 Castellaniella sp.
ATGCGCATATCCAGCGGACCATCACGCATGAATGAAAAACCACGACGGCCATCATCAACCTGAGGGGATGACACCCCCAGATCCAGCATGATGCCGTCAATATGCTTAATACCTAGCTGAGTGAGCTGATCAACCAGTGCACTAAACCCATCGTGCACAACCACAACCCGCCCATCCTGGGCTGCCAGACTCAAGGCCGCCTCAATGGCTTCAGGATCCTTGTCGAACACCACCAGCCGGGCGGTGTCTGGCAGCTGCTCCAACAACAGACGGCTGTGCCCGCCGCGCCCGAACGTACCATCCACAAAGACGGATTGCGAGCGGTTGTCATGTGGCAGCCCCTGGCGCAGCTGTTTTGGCGACAGGCCAAATTCTGCATCCATCAGAGCGCCGATCGTCTGTGTGGCCAAGACGGGGTGGTGTACATGTTCCATGGCGGCGCTCAGAACGAAAAAGTTTCCAGCGCTGCCGGTATGTCGTTAGCAAGGTCCTGAGCCTCGCGCTCTGCCCAGCGTGCGCTGTCCCAGAGCTCAAAGTGGCTGGCCATACCCAGCAAAAGCACTTCGCGTTGCATACCTGCGGCCTGGCGCAGTTCGGGCGCGACCAAAATACGTCCCGAGCCATCCATTTGTACGTCTTGCGCGTAACCCAGCAACAGCCGCTGCAAACCGCGTGCCTGCATGGGGAAAGCTGCAATTTGCTCACGCTTTTTTTCCCACTCGGCACGGGGGTACACCAGCAGGCAGCCATCAGGATGCCGGGTGAGTGTCAGACGCCCCTCCACCTGCGAAAGCAACGCGTCACGATGCCGGGTCGGAATGGATATCCGACCCTTAGCGTCCATCGTGAGTGCGCTGCTTCCCTGAAACAAGGATTTTCTCCCACTTTTTTGCACAAAATTCTACTTTGTGCCACTCTAAGACATGTCCTTGGCCAGGTCAAGCAAAAAATGCAAATTTTTCAATGGATGCAAGCACTTAGCGCACACTTGAACAAGAAGTCCAAAATAAAAATCGCTATAAAATCAATCGATTGGCGCCCAATGTAAAAGCTGTTTATGAGTAAAGATACTGAACATGACAGCCAGGCACACAAAACCGTAACCAAAGCTATCTGGCTAAGGCTTGCGCCGACAAAAATGGGCGGAAACGTCAAGAAAAAATGGAGAAAAGGTAAGACAGACCTGTAGGCCGGATTCTGTAAGCCAAGTGATTGGCCGACGACCATTCATCTAGGCGTGCCATTGCCGGCACGCTCTTGCCATCTACCCGCATGCTTGGACGGGCCGCCCTTTCGGTGCCTGACAGGCTTTGACCTAACTGACACCGGCACATGCCTATTTGATGTTGCTCCGGATAGAGGTTGCCGCGTTTCACCCTGCAGCGCTACAGCGGCCAATGCCCTGTACAGTACGGAGATGGCCGTACCGGTGCGGATGCCTTGGCACCCGCCCACGCTGCAGACTCGTCTCTGTGGCCCTATTCCTCGCGTCGCCGGTGCGTCGCACCCGCTTCGCGGACGGCCGTTAGCCGCTATCCTGCCCGATGGAGTCCGGACCTTCCTCGATGTCTTAAAAACACCGCGGTCGTCCGGTCTGCCTTACCCCTCCTATTGTAACCTGCGACAATAAGGGTTTGTTCTTATTTTTATAGCCCTTTCATGGCAACACACCTGATCACGCTTAACAATATTCGGCTGGCTTATGGCCACCACCCCTTGCTTGACGATGCCGCATTGACCATCCATACCAACGAGCGAATTGGCCTCATTGGTCGTAACGGCAGTGGCAAATCGTCCTTGCTGCGCCTCATTGACGGTCGCACACAGCCAGATGATGGTGACATACAGCGCGCCACAGGCTTGCACACAATCACGGTCGAACAGGAGCCCGTGCTGGATGATCAACTGACTGTGTTTGAAGAGCTTGCCGGAGACTTCAACGAAACAGAGGACTGGCAGCGGCCGGCCCGTGCCAACATGCTCATCGACCAGCTTGAGCTGACCGGCGAGCAGCGCGTGGCGGGCCTGTCTGGCGGCATGCGCAAACGCGTAGCCCTGGCACGGGCGTTAGTGCAGGAGCCAGACCTGCTTCTACTTGATGAACCCACCAACCACCTGGACTTCGATGGCATAGCCTGGCTGGAACAATTGCTGCTGACGGCACGCTGCAGCATCGTCCTGATCACACACGACAGGCGTTTTCTGGATACCGTGACAACACGTATCGTGGAGCTTGACCGCGGGCGATTACTCAGCTTTCCCGGCAACTACAGCACCTGGCTTGAACGTCGTGAAGAGTGGCTGGAAGCTGAACGCCTTGAGAATCAGCGGGCAGACAAGTTTCTGGCGCAGGAAGAAGCGTGGATACGCAAGGGCGTCAAAGCTAGACGGACCCGAGATGAAGGGCGTGTCCGACGCCTGGAGCAACTGCGCAGGGAACGCGCCGCCCGTCGTGAACGCCAGGGCAACGTATCCATGCATGTGGCCGAAGGACAACGCTCCGGCCGGTTGGTTGCCGAATTGCAGCACATCACGCACGGCTACGGTGAACGCACGCTGATACGCGATTTATCGTGCAGCATCATGCGGGGCGACCGTCTTGGATTGGTCGGCCCCAACGGATCCGGCAAAACAACCTTGCTGAACATATTGCTCGGGCGCATTGAGCCGGATGAGGGCCACGTACGTCTGGGCACCAACCTCGATATCGCCTACTTTGATCAGCTGCGCGAGACGCTGAATGAAGAAGCCACCCTCGTTGAGACCATCAACCCCGGCAGCGAATGGGTGGAGATAGGCAACCGGCGGCGTCATGTCATGACCTATCTTGAGGATTTTCTGTTTGCGCCCGCACGGGCCCAGTCACCCGTCAAGACCTTATCCGGTGGTGAACGGGCCAGACTCATCATGGCCCGCCTGTTCGCCCGCCCGTCCAATGTATTGGTCCTGGATGAGCCCACCAACGACCTGGATATCGAAACGCTGGAATTGCTCGAAGACCTGTTGCAGGACTACGCCGGCACCGTCCTGCTGGTGAGCCACGATCGCGAGTTCCTCAATAACGTGGTCACACAAACTCTCGTTGCCCATGGCGATGGAACATGGGGCGAATACATTGGCGGCTACGACGATTGGGTACACGCATTGGCCTACAAGGCGCCCCGGTCCGAACAGGCCAAACCACAAGACAGTAGCACGCCAGACTCAGCCGGCCAAGACACACCGCCTGCACAGGAGCCTCGAGCGCGTCGCCGCTCGGGAAGCAACCGCATTACCTCTTGGGAAGAACGCGAGCTGGCCGAGATGCCGGAAAAAATTGCAGCAATAGAGCGTGAACAGGCAGATTTGGCCGAAACATTGGCGGACCCAGCGTTGTATCGAGATGAGCCTGAACGTGTAGATACGCTGAACCAGCGCAATCAGGC
>DAHVSI010000194.1 GCA_027324645.1 Castellaniella sp.
CGTTCCACCCTCAAGATCTGGAAAGCTACCACCCGATCCCGGGTTGAAGTCTGTCCTTCTTGTTGTGCCCGTTGCCACGTCGTAAGCGTAGACGTCCTCCCCTTTTTGAAAGATCAACGTCTCGCGTCCATTGACTTCAACCTGAGCCAACAGCATCAAGTCCATCCCAAAGTCCGGAAAATCCATATCCATGCTGTATTTTTTTCCAGCCTGCGCCTTGGACATCAGATAGGGACCGTTTTGCGGGTGGCCCCCAAACGTGGGATTGACGGGGGTATAGATCAATTGCCCCGCCATAGCTGGAACCGTCAGTAACGACGCTGCGGCCAGCACCACAGATAACCGTTTCTTCCTGCTGTTACCGGCCCTGCCAGATAGTTTGTTGATACACATTTACAGCTCCTCTGGTCCCAAATCGTCGTTATGTGAAAACTCGCGCTCAATATCAATCTGAGCAATGTTGTCATGTGCCGCAGCAACCGCTTCCTTGGTCACTTCCCTGACCTCCGACCTTGCCGGAGACAAGAAGGTGTGAAATACGGGCCGATCCAGATAGTTCACCCATATTTCGCTGCCAAACTGGGCCGTGGGACGCTCGACTATCGTCAGGTTGCTTTCAGAGTCCGGATACATGGACTGCCAGATATCCGAAAATCCCTTATAAAAATCCCAGCCCAGGACAGTGATTGTTCTGTTGATAATGAGGCCCGTTAACGGATCAACCTCATTAATGCGACCTGAATCCATGTCGCTCTTGTCTTCGTTCTTGACCTCCGGCTCCTGTGCTTCCGGCCCCGGTACTTCCGGCTCTTGTGCCAGACCAACAGCACAGACTGTGCTCAAAACGAAAACTCCTATGCAGGATCGCCAACTGGAACGCATCACTTCCTTTACTCCCAACATGGCAGTAAGCATTTCTCAATGTTGCAAAGTTGCTCAGCCTGTAGGGAAATGTAGTGTGCGAGCGCCAATCAATAAATCGGGCAGATGATGTAGGCCGTCAGGCCGATATGGGAGAGGAAGACGAGAACGGCTTAGACCGTAGGGATCAGGTCGCCGGAGTGGAAGAATCGTGCTCGTACAGACCGAGCGTGGCGCCACGCGACACGGCAGCATAGACAGCCGCCTGCCGGTTATTGACCGCCAAACGTTGATAGATGGCGGAGGTATGTGTCTTGGAGGTTGCCAAAGAGATATCCAGCATCTGGCTAATGCTTTTTAGCGGGTGGCCGCGCGCCATCAGGGCCAGCACTTCGTATTGCCGCGGTGTGAGCTGCAACAGCTTCGTCTCGTGCCGCCTGATCAGATCAGCGACCGGCCAGCTATCCTGCTTTGTAGGCTCATCCTCGTCTGTTGGGCTGTCATCCGTTTGGATGATGGCAGCAGTAGGCACGGTTGATGGGGTTTTCCTGACCAGTTCCTGTGACGCCACAATCTGTGCTTGATTGTTGCGTTTGTTGTCGTACCAGCGACGATTATGTCCAGATTTATGTACTGTGGGCGCATCGTCCTGTGCCAAGGACTGTTCCGGCCGAAAGCAATATCCACCCGCCAGTACCAGCGACACGGACGCCAGCAGCACGTCGACTGGCGCATCCTTGCATATGTTGCCACGCAACACGTCGGACACACCCGCCACAGAATAAGGAAGTGACTCAGTTTCAGTCAGCACCACCAAAGCCTTGATCCAATATTTTTGTTGCGCCGCGGCAAGAACTTCTACCAGCTGTTCGCGGGTCTGGGGGGCAGACAACAGCGCCAGATCAACCTGTTCGCGACGCGTTGGTGGCACAAATAGCCGGGCATAATCCATGGCTGTGCACGACGCCACTTCTGGCAACGTATGCAACGCGTTATATATGCCGGCCCGACGTTGTTCGTTGGGCTCAACCACGATGATATTGGCCATGATTGCTCCCGGATCTGCTAGTGATCACACCGATGAAGGCGACCAGGGGATCAGGAAAATAGCTGATGCCCTTAAAGCCGGGCAGCCCTGATGTGCTGATGTACGTGTATGTCTATTTACGACTAAACATAACTGTAAGCCTGAATCGTTGACTAAGCGTATCAGAAAACCTTTTATTCCTCTATAAGCGATTTCACCGATATTCAATTTGCATCAGTCAAACGGATCGATACATCTTGTTTACTGATAATAAACGCCAAGATTTTGCTATTGATTATCAACTTATAAGATACATAATAAAGGTATGACTTATTTCACCCAGCCAGTTGAGGAAACTATGACTGCACAGACAACCACCAACTCAGCCACGACCCAGGCACGTAGCGTGCAACGTGTTGTGGGGGCTCAGGCTACCCAAGACGGCGCCGGCGTGCGTTTGATGCGTGCCATGGGACACCAGCGCCACTTGCGTCTGGATCCGTTCCTGATGCTCGATGCTTTTTCTTCTGACGATCCTGATGACTACATAGCGGGTTTTCCACCGCACCCCCACCGAGGGTTCGAAACAGTCACGTATATTGTTGACGGCCACATGCGCCATAAAGACCATTTGGGTAATGAAGGAGACTTGCAAGCGGGAGGTGTCCAGTGGATGACCGCCGGCCGTGGCATTATCCACGAAGAAATGCCCCAACAGGAAAACGGGCTTTTGCGAGGCTTCCAAATATGGCTGAACTTGCCCGCCAAGGACAAGATGCAGCCCGCCCATTACGAAGACATCCCGGCCGACAGCATGCCAACCCAGGCATTGCCTGGCGACGGATTTATCAAACTCATTGCCGGCACACTGCCCCACGGCGAAACATCTATACAGGCTCCAGTTCAAGGCAACCCTGCTACCGACCCTGTCATTGCCGACGTACGCATTGGCGCAGGCCAGCAACTGGACATTGCCCTGCCCCAAACACATCAGGCGCTGGTATATGTTTTTGAAGGCGCCTTGCAAGTTGCCGGTCAGGACGTTTCCAGCCAATACAGTGTCTGGTTCGAGAATGAGGGCGATCATCTTGCCTTGGCGGCAGCTGACAGTCAGCATCCAGTGCGTTTTCTGTTGCTGGCAGGCAAACCCTTAAACGAGCCCATAGCTCAATATGGACCGTTTGTCATGAACACCCAGGAAGAAGTTGAGCAGGCTCTCAGGGACTACCGGGATGGGGTTCTGACCAAATAGATTGGCAAATAAGTTGGGCAGAAGCGGGTTTTGCTGGTACAGTTTTTTGAGCTGCAACGACGTAGGCACAACAAATAATCATCACTGGCCACACCACCATCTATTCATGGAGGAGTTATGAGACGCCGCGATCTACTCAAACTGGGAGCCGCCTCCCTTGTCGTTCCTGCCCCCATCATCCGCTCGGCTTGGGCGCAGGACGACGCCATTCAGTTTTGTGCGCCCAACCCCATGTCGGGCGGGTTTGCAGCAAACGGTAAATATGCCGACCTGGGCATGAAGCTGCTTATTGAGCAAACGGGCTCGCTACTCGACCGTCCCCTGCGCTACACAACCCTGGACACCGAGGGCAAGCCCGCTACTGCGGTGCGTCGCACACAAGAAGCCTTTGAACAAAAGCACGCACGCTTTTTTGCCGGGGGCATCCTGTCTTCCGAAGCCCTTGCCATGGGCAAGGAGCTCAACCGGCTGGGCGGCATTTTCGTCACCACAGCAGGGGCTGACGAACTCACGGGAAGCGACTGCAATAATGCTACCTTCCGCTGGTCGGTGCCCACTTTTGGCGCGATTGAACAAACTGTCAGGCCACTCATCGAACAATACCCCGATGCCAAGCGCTGGTTTACCATTACGCCCCAATACGTGTTTGGTGAAGGCCTGCTTAATGCAGCCAAAAACATTTTTGAAGAAAAGGGCTTGGAACACGTGGGCAATGCCTACCACTCTTTGGACGAGCGCGAGTTTAGCGGCTACCTGACCAACGCAGCTGCCGCCAAGCCGGATGTACTGCTCATCCTGAACTTTGGTTCCCAGTCGTCCGACACCCTGCGCCAGGCAGTCAGCTTTGGCATCAAGGACCAAATGACCATACTGGTGGCATGGGCCTCCGGCCTGGAACAGTTCGAAACGCTTGGCGCCGACCTGTGTGAAGATGTCTATTTTGGTGCGCAATACTGGCACGGCATTGACACCGACTTCAACAAAAATCTGGTCAGTGCGTGCCGGGACGCGTACGGCGAAAATCCCAACTACAGCCTGGCGGGTGCCTATATATCTACCCACATGATGGTAGAAGGCATCAAAAAGGCCGAATCCACTGATACAGACGAGGTCATCGCCGCCATGGAAGGCGCCGACTACGACGGCCTAACTGGAAAGGAGCACATCCGCAAAGAGGATCACCAAGTCCTGAAGGACTATTATCTGCTCAAAGGCAAGGCTAAGGCCGATATGGAAGATGACGACGACTATGCTGAAATCCTGAGCTCCGGTCAATCCTTTCTGGATCCTCAGGATGCCCAGTGCGACATGAGCTGACTGCGCAACCAGCTGTCCCGTCATGAACGTTTATTTGCTTCAGACAGTCAATGGCATTGGCATTGGCATGCTGTATTTCATGCTGACCATTGGCTTGTCCATCATTTTTGGCCTGCTGGGCTTTGTGAACTTTGCCCATGGCGCCTTTTATTTACTGGGCGCCTACCTGTGCTACCAGGCCATTGAACTGGGGGCCAACTTCTGGACTACGCTCATTATTGGCCCCCTGCTTACCGCCGCCTTTGCCTATGCCGCCGAGCGCATCATGCTCAGGCGGCTTTATAACCTGCCCCACGAATTTCACATTCTGTTCACCGTCGGGCTGGCACTGGTCATTCAAGAACTGGTCATTGTTCAGTGGGGGCCTCTGGGGCATAACGTTGCTCCACCCGATGCGCTTAAAGGCGTCGTCATGTGGGGCAGTTTCATTTACCCAAAATACCGGGTCTTTCTAATCGCCTTTTCCGCCTTGCTGGCGCTTATATTATGGTGGCTGCTGGAAGGCACACGCCTGGGTAGCCGGGTCCGCGCCGGCAGCGAATCCCCCGAAATGGTTTCCATGCTGGGCGTTAATATCTATCGGCTGTTTGGATGGGTGTTCGCACTGGGAGCCGGCACTGCCGGGCTTGCCGGTGTTCTGGCTGCGCCGCTGCGCGGCGTTGATCCCGTCATGAGCGTTGATGCCCTGGGCATTGCTTTTGTAGTGGTTGTTATTGGCGGTATGGGCAGCTTTACAGGTACGCTCGTGGCAGGCCTGCTTGTGGGTATCGTACAAAGCATCATGAGCACATTATGGCCTGAAGGCGCGCGCCTCATGATCTACATAGCCATGGCCCTCATTTTATTGCTGCGTCCGCACGGGCTGCTGGGCAGGGGGTAAATTATGCAACGCCTTTTACACTCCCAGCGCTATCTGCTCCTTGCCTGTCTGGTCGTTGCTGTACTGCCGCTGGCACTCAATTCTGGCTCACTGGCTTCTGAAGTTCTGGTTTTTGCACTGGCTGCACTGGGCTGCAACATGCTGCTGGGCTATGCAGGCTTATTGTCTTTCGGGCAAGGTATATTTTTTGGCATAGGCAGCTATGCGGCCGGCATTATCCTGTTGCGTACCGGCCTGCCCCTTGTCTGGACACTGCTGGCAGCTAGCCTGATTGGCGCGGTCATTGCCGCCGCAGTCGGCTGGTTTGCCATTAGACGCCAGGGCGTATATTTTGTGTTGCTGACCCTGGCCTTTTCCCAGATGTTTTATTTTCTGGCTTACACGCTTACCGACTGGACGGGCGGCGACAACGGCCTGCTGGATATCCCGCGTCCCCCCCTAACCGTGTTCGGTCAGGTAATCCTGCCTGCCGGATCCTCGTGGCAATATTACTGGATTATTGCCCTGATATTTTTGCTCACGTTCTGGCTGTTGCAGCGTATTGCCGACTCCATTTTCGGCCACACCCTGCTGGCTATTCGCGATAACGAAGCGCGTGCCAACGCAATAGGCTACAACGTGCGCCGTTTCAAGCTGGCCGCGTTCATGATCTCCGGCGCGGTCACTGGCCTGGCCGGCGCCCTGTACGCCACCATGACAGGCATCGCCCCGCTCGAAAGCATCCAATACCACATGAGCGAGCTTATTCTGGTCATTACGGTCATTGGCGGTACCGGCCGGCTGTTTGCATCGGTCGTGGGCGCCGTATTCTATGTCATTGTGGCGGATGTATTGTCCGATATCTGGCCGCGCTGGCTAATGCTCCTGGGCCTGCTTTTGATGGCGGTCAGCCTGTACATGCAAGGGGGGCTTTGGGGCATGATTGAGCTGGCCGCGGCCCGACTACGCAAACCTGTTCGCCGCACTTCCGCGCCACGCGAGTCTTAGCCATGACGACACAGCCTGTGCTTCACGCCACTGATCTTGCCAAACATTACGGCCGATTTGTTGCCGTACAAAACATCGACCTGCAGATTATGCCCGGAACCATTCATTCCGTTATCGGGCCCAATGGCGCAGGTAAAACCACCCTGTTCCATGTACTGACAGGCACCGTGGCTGCCACACGGGGCCAGATTCTTTTCCAGGGCCAAAACATCACCCGCCTGCCCGATTATCGGCGTGTACAACAGGGCATGGCCCGGTCGTTTCAGGTTACTTCCCTGTTTGCCGGCCTATCAGTTCGCGAAAATATCCGTCTGGCTACACAGGGCACCAAACCCGGCCAAGCATTCAATATGTGGGAAGGCATACAGGGCCGCCTGGGCCAACACGATTGGATTGATCATATCCTGGCACAAATTGATCTGCGCCATATGCACCATGTTGCCGCGGGCATGCTGGCTCACGGGCAACAGCGCCGGCTTGAAGTGGGCATGGCGTTAGCTGCCCGGCCAACCATTATTTTTCTGGACGAGCCCACCTCGGGCATGGGCATTGACGACATCGACCAGATGAAAGCCCTGATACATGGGCTCAAGCAGCAGTTCACGATTGTCCTGATCGAGCACAACATGGGTATTGTGATGGATATTTCGGACACCATCACCGTCATGCAAAACGGACGCGTGCTGGTTGAGGGCCCACCCGACTCCATCAGGCACGATGAGCGGGTAAAACAAGCCTACTTGGGCAACATGGTCACCGGCGGAGCACAACATGCTACGGGTTGAAGATCTACATACCTTCTACGACAAAAGTCATATCCTGCATGGCATATCACTTGCAGTAAACGAGGGTGAGCTGGTGACTGTGCTTGGGCGCAATGGCGCGGGCAAAACCACC
>DAHVSI010000218.1 GCA_027324645.1 Castellaniella sp.
TTGAAGCGCACGGTTTGGCCGGTCTGTACCTGAATGGCCGGATCAATGCGTGCAATCAGGCGTTGCTGGTTCGCCACAATGGTGGCCTCGTACACCTCGCCCACAAACTCCAGAGACTCGATTTGCCCTTGCACGACGTTAAGCGTGCCGGGGTTCTGGGTGGCAGACTGGTCACGAATGGTGATGAACTCGGGCCGCAGGCAAAGGGTTACGGTCTGGCCCACCGGTATGTCGCGCTTGGCACACACCAGCGTGCCCAGGGCACACTGGACAGTTGTGCTGTCGTTGTCCTGCGCCTGCACGGTGGCGTCAATCAGGTTGGCACGACCAATGAAGTCGGCCACAAAGCGGTGATCGGCATTGAAATAGATTTTTTCGGGTGCGCCCATCTCGATAATGTGGCCGGCCCGCATGACAGCGATGGTGTCCGACAGGGCGAGCGCCTCGACACGGTCGTGCGTGACATAAATGGCCGTGATGTCGAGCTCGCTTAGAAAGTCGCGTAGTTCTTTGCGGGTTTCTTCACGCAGCTTGGCATCCAGATTGCTCAGGGGTTCATCAAACAAAATAACGCGTGGCTGGGCCACCAGCGCTCGTGCCAGGGCCACGCGTTGCTGCTGACCACCCGACAGCCGGGTAGCAGCGCGGTCCTCCAGGCCTTCCAGCTGCACAAACCGCAGCGTTTCGGCCACTTTGCGTTGAATGTCTGCCTTGCGTTCCCGGCGAATTTGCAGGGGATAGGCCACATTGTCAAAGACCGACATATGTGGCCAGATGGCGTAGGTCTGGAACACCATGCCCAGTCCACGGGACTCGGTGGGTACCGAAATACGCTTTTCCTTGGACCAGACAATCTGGTCGCCGATACGGATTTCGCCTTCGTCAGGCGTTTCCAGACCCACGATACAGCGCAGCAGAGTGGTTTTGCCGCAACCACTTGGGCCAAGCAGGGTGAAAAACGTGTTCGACGGAATCGTCAGTGATAAATTATGCAGGGCTTTGAAAGGCTTGCCCTCGGAGACGTACGTCTTGCTTAGCCCGCTGATTTGGATTTCCATGATGCCTTCAGTTAAAGATGGTACCGAATTCACGACCCCACTTCTGGATCTCTTCGTCAGACAAATCGCGCACGGGCCGCACCTTGGTTTTGTCCATGCCGTCGATAGGTGGGTGTATGCCTGGTGCGGCAACGTATTCGCCAACGTCTTCGGCTAGCAGCCCCATGGCGTCGGCAGACAGCCAGTAGTCCATAAAGGCGCGGGCAGCCTCGGGTCGTGGTGCGCTCTTGGTGACAGCGATGGCGCGGGCCGTGCCAAGCAGTGGTTGGTCCATTTGTGGAGCCCAGTCTAGCGGCGCCGGTGCCTTGGTAATGATGTACTTGGGCATGGAAATGCCAAGCAACTTTTCACCACTTTCCACAGGTGCCGGCGTGGGCCCGAAGGACGCCACAAACATAGGGTTGTTGCTGGCCAGCGCTTTAAGAAACTCAATCCAGTCATCTTCAGACTTGAAGACCTGTTCTTTTAGCCCTACCAGCCAGGAAATCGTTGAAGCGTGTGTGGTTGGATCAGCCATGACGATCTTGTCTTTCCATTCCGGCTTGGCCAGATCCTCGTAGCGTTTGGGCGCATCTGCCTTGTTGACCTTTTCCGTGTTGTACAGATAAGACACGTATTCAACACCAAACAGGGTCATATCGTCGTCTTCGACGGCCCAGTCGGGGTAATCACTGGCAGCTTCTGACCGGTAGGGGGCAAGAATGCCGGCGTCTTTAAGCACCTGCATCATGGGGCGCGGTGCCTGCACCACATCGGCCAGCAGCTTGCCGGCTCCATATTCAGTCTGAATAGTGGGCAAGAACTTGGAGCTGGCTGTGCGCGTGTACTCTGCCTTGATGCCGGTTTTTTCCTGAAACGCTTTCATGATGGGTGACACGGCCGTAATGTTGGCGTAGAACACGACCTTGCCCTGCTTGGCGGCCTTATCCATGTCGGTGGCTGCCAGCACGGGAGGCACCACCTGAGACAGGCCGGCTGCACCGGCAAGCTTGAGGAAATCGCGGCGTCTGAGTATTGTCATGAGGGCTTCCTTTACCAGTTCAAGAATTGTCTCCAAGCGCCAAGTTTAGCGCGACTGGCCAAGTCGTTTGTAATACTGGATAAAAAACCGGTGGTAGGCTATAATCAAGGTTGCTTTGGGGCCGACTTGGCTTCGACGTGGGTCGCAAAACAGAGCAGGGCATGTCGAGCACCAGTTCGCTCGTAAATCCACTGGAAAACCAATAAACGCCAACGACGAGCGTTTCGCTCTGGCCGCTTAAAGCGGTGAGCCGCTGCACCGATTTTTCTTTGGATCGGGTGGGGTAACACTCACAGCAGCGTCATTAACAAAGAATCGGGCTTGGCCGGGTCACTCTGTCAAGTCTTAAATCTGACGTGAATCGCTGCGGAAGGGCCCGTTGATTGGCATATTCCAAGGCTAAATACCAAATAAATCAACTAAACATGTAGAACTGCCTGCGGAGGGCTTGCGGACGGGGGTTCAATTCCCCCCGGCTCCACCAGACGCATAAAGGTCAACCAGTTACTGGTTGGCCTTTTTTTATGTCTGGCGTCCTTATGACAAAAATCAGTAAACCGCGTGTTCGTTCCCAAAAACCCGATGTTCTGCCAATAGTTTCTTTTTGAACAATATATAATTTTATTCTTACATTAAAAATAATTGGTAACACGAGGTTGTGCATGCAGATCCTTAGATTCAGGTTCAACGATATCGCTTTGACTCGTCGAGTCTGGGCCGTCATGTTGGTCAATATCTTGGCGCTACTTTTACTTATGGCCATTGCCGGCTGGGGGCTGTTGCAAGCACGTACCAGCCTGGCTAATTTGCACGAGCAGCGTATGGCGGTATCCGAACACGTGCGGGCCCTGATCCAAAGCACTTACGATACGCGCCAGGGCATTTTGCTGGGTTTCCAGCATGATCCTGACAGTGCCCTGTATGAGGTTCATGACCATCCGGTGAGCCTGCATATCGATGCAATCAAGCAAAGCCAGCAGGCATGGGACAACCACTGGCAATCGTTACAGACGCATCAGGCAGACAAGAATGAGTCGACCCTGATTGAGCAAGCCAGTGCCCAGCAGGACAGGTGGTCACAGGAAGTGGACCATGCTGTCAAGCGCATGGGGGCGTCGGACTTCAGTCCAGCAGTCATGGAGCAGTTTTTGGCGGCGGGCAGGGACGATGCCGACGAACTGCTGAAGACGCTGGTGGATCTGCAAAGCTATCAGACAGTCAAGGCCGATGAAGCGGTGTCGGCAGCAGAACAACGGTTTCAGTCCGTGCTGCTCGTATTCGGATTATTTGTGTTGCTGATCATGTTGCCTGGCCTGGCGCTCATGGTGGCCACGCTACGCCGTCTAAGCGGCGGGTTCAGACGTGCCGTCGCCTTGGCACAGGCGATCGCACAAGGGGATTTGTCCCGTACCGATCGTGATGATGCACGCGACGAAATAGGGACATTGATCACGCAGATGCAAACAATGCGTGCCGACTTGAGCAGCCTTATCCAGCGGATTGTGGATGGCGCCGACATGATTGCCGATGCGGCAACGGATGTGGCAACTGGCACACAGAACTTGTCCGAACGTACGGTACAGCAAGCCGCAGCGCTGGAGCAGACCTCTGCGGGCTCTGAAGAGCTCAATGCCACGGTCCATCAAAATGCTGATAACGCCGGTCAGGTCAACACCATGGCGCACGAGACGTCTGACTTGGCGGAGCAGGGCGGGCAGGTAACAAACCGTGCTGTCCAAACCATGGAAGACATTCTCAATGCTTCTGAAAAAATTGGTGAAATCGTCAACCTTATTGACGGGATTGCGTTTCAGACCAATATTCTTGCTCTTAATGCAGCTGTTGAGGCTGCCCGCGCCGGAGAGGCGGGCAAAGGGTTTGCTGTTGTGGCAGGAGAAGTCCAGGCGTTGGCGCAACGCAGCGCCAGCGCAGCTCTGGAAATCAAGCAGGTCGTGACCGAAACCGTCGAGCGCATACGCGAGGGTTCGGATGAAATCTCGCATGCGGGCACATCCATGACCGAGGTCGTTGACAGTTTCCGCCGCATGACAACACTGATTGGCGAAATTGCCAGCGCAAGCAAGGAACAGGCGCTGGGTCTGCAGCAAATCAATGAGGCGGTCAACCATATGGATGGTGCAACACAGCGTAATGCAGCGCTGGTTGACGACACGCTGCGTACATCGGGTGTCTTGCAGCAACAGGCGGCCGAGTTTCGTGGCCTGGTCAGCACGTTTCGGCTTATCAGCCAGCCGGAGCTCCTGGCCTGACCCGGCTGATATTCCTGTAAGCTAGGGCGATTGTCATTGAAGGGGATACATCATGAATCAACCAGAAAAAGTCGCCCTGGTTACCGGGGCAGGGTCGGGCATAGGCAAAGCGGTCACACTGGCGTTGGCTAACGCGGGGTATGCCGTCGTACTGGCCGGGCGTCGCGAGGAGCCGCTTGCAGCGGTTGCTGAATCAGCGCAAAAGGCCGGGGTGCGTGCGCTGGCCGTGCCAACAGATGTGTCAGATCCGGTGTCGGTCAAGCGGTTGTTTGCCCAGGTGCAGGATACGTTTGGCCGCCTTGATGTCCTGTTTAACAATGCGGGGGTATTCCCACCTGCCAAGTCACTTGAAGAGCTGTCTTTTGAGCAGTGGCAGACTGCCGTCAATATCAATTTGACGGGTGCGTTTTTATGTACGCAGGGGGCCTTTCAGCTTATGAAGACCCAGACGCCCAAGGGCGGTCGCATCATTAACAATGGCTCTATATCCGCGTACGTGCCGCGGCCCCATGCAGTGGCCTATACCGCTACCAAGCACGCCATTACCGGGCTGACAAAAGCCACCTCGCTTGATGGTAGAGCGTACGACATAGCCTGTGGGCAGATTGATGTAGGCAACGCTGCCAGTGACATGACAGCAGCCATGACAAAAGGCGTACTGCAGCCCGATGGCAGCCACCGGGCTGAACCGGTCATGGACGTAGACCATGTGGCCGATGCGGTGGTGCATATGGCAAACCTGCCACTTGAGGCCAACGTTCAGTTCATGACCGTCATGGCAACCAAGATGCCTTATATTGGCCGGGGTTAGTAGCCCCCGCTTGTATGGTCAGGGCAGATGTCGAGCCCCTGCACCCGGACGACTTCCGTGTCCAGCCGGCCATCCGGGTGCAGCCAGATTCGGCGATAGCCCGGTTGTGCGTTGTCCACGGAAAAGCGGGCGCTTTGTGGGGTGAACTGCAATGATGTGGCCGGGCAGGAAAGTAACCTGAGCTGCCGCGCCTGTGTGGCGTGGGGCCCGGCTAATCCATAGTTGACTGTGCTGTCCCATTCCTGGTGTACATGGCCCCAGACCAGCGCCACCACATTGGGATGGTTATTAAGCAGGGCCAACAATGCATGGCCATTGTCGATCATCATGCTGTCCAGCCACAGGCTGCCAACCGGTACGGGATTATGATGCACGGCCACGAGCACATGTTTGTCTTTGGCCTGTTTACACGCGGTGTCCAGCAATGCCAGCTGATCATCGGCCAGATGGCCGGCATTGGAGCTTTCAATGGTGGAGTCAAGCAACACAATGCGCCAGTTGCCTACGTCGGTAACCGGCTGCGCATGGTCCTGCCACACACGGTAAAACGTATCGTTGCTGTCGTGGTTACCAGGCAAGCCGCGCAATAGCGGTGCCAGTGGCCGGGCGCAATCAATAAATCGCTGGTGTGCGTCTGCGTGCCCGTCCTGCGTAATGTCACCCGTTGCCAGGAGCACGTCAGGCTGTTCATGTGCCTGCACGGCAGCAAGCACTCCCTTCAGGGACGCACTGGTGTCTATGTTCAGCAAGCGCTGTTCCTGGCCGGCAAACAGATGCGGGTCGGTAACCTGAACCAGACACACGGGCTTGGCAGCGTTATTTGTATTGCCCAAAACCAGCTCCTGAGGGTTGAAAAAGAAGCATTAAAATCACTGCGTTGGCGCAAACTGCGCTATATTCGGCTAATTATCATAATCAGCAAGCGATAAAACAACAACTGGAAGTCAACATGAAGGGCAAAGGGAAGGGGGGGTGGAAGCTTGTCTGCCGAGGACGGCTGTCTGTCTGGGTAGTGGCAGCAGTGGCTTTTATCGGCATTATGGCAGGCAACGACGTGTTGGCGGCGTCCAGTTCGTCTGGCGCCGAGCAGGCGTCTACACCGTCCTTGCCCGCCAAGGCGCAGCGCCATCAGGCAACACTTGAACGCGCTCACGACTGGCTTGATCATGGCCAGGGCAAAGCGGCGTACGATCTGCTGCAGCCTCTGCTGCCCGAGCTGTCGGGGCTGGTTGTATACGATACGCTGTTCGGCCATGCCGCCATCCAGGCTGACGAGCCCTCCCAGGCTGCCTTTGCGTTTGAACGCTGTTTGGCCAGCCAGCCAGAGAACGGCACGTGCCGCCTGGGCATGGCCCGGGCGCATATGGATTTGCAAGAGGTGGCCAGCGCACGCCAGGAGCTTAACGCCTTATCCAGTGCCGGTGCGCCTGAGCACGTGCAGGAAGTTATTGAAGACTACGTCAACCGTCTTTCGGGTGTTGAGGCGGTCAATACGGATACGCGCTTGACGTCGTACATAGAAGTTGGTGCAGGCTACGACAGCAACATCAATAATGCAACATCGCGCAGCTCAATGGCCCTGCCGCTGTTCAATGGCCTTGAATTTAAACTTTCCCCAGAAGGGCGCCAGAGTGAAAGCGGCTTTGCCAGCGCCAAATACCATCTACGCTACTCTACGCCCATCGCAACCAACTGGCGCTTTCTGGCACAGGGCAATGTGGCCGCAACCGGTAACTGGGCAACCCATCGCTACGACACCGTCGTGTCGGATGCTGAAGTTGGCCTGGCGCGTCAAAACGGGCCGCATCAGTTAGTCATGAAGTTGCAGGGGCAAAACTACCGCTTGCACGAACGTGATTACCGCAACGTGGCAGGGGTGCTTGGACAATACACCTACTCGGCTTCGGATCGCAGTCAATTAACGGTGTTTGGCCAGGCAAGCAGGCTGTACTACCCGCGTAACAGCCTGCGTAATACCAATCGCTACACGCTTGGCGCGACCTGGATGCACGGGCTGGCCAATGATCGTGCCGTAACATTCCTGAGCGCACATGGGGGCCAGGAAAAAACGGTTAAAAGCCATGCGCCACGGCAGTATGGGCACCATTTCACGGGGGCCAGGGCCGGCGGTATGGTTCTGCTGACACCCCGCATGCAACTAGAGGCCGGTGCAGGGGCCGAGCGGCGCCGGTACGGTGGTCGCGACCTGCTGTTTCTTAAAGGCCGGCGCGATACCCACTACGACGCCTACGCCGGCCTAAGCTATGCCATTAACCGTAAGCTGTCCATCCGGCCCCGGTACCGCTACGTCCGTAACCGTTCCAACATCGCGCTGTACGATTACAGCCGCCATGTTGTGTCACTGAACTTGCGCTATGAACTATTCTGACAATTTCTTTGTGCGGTCCCTGACTGCACCTGCCGTGACGCGGGCACAACACTTTCTGTGGACCGGTTGGCTGGCGCTGCTGGTGCTGTGCTTCATGCAGTCTGCGATGGCCGCTAACGTGGTGGCAACGGTGCAGTTCGCCAAAGGTAACGTGACAGCCACCCAGGCCGGACAGGCTCGTCCCCTTGCCACAGATGAAGACGTACTGGAAGGTGACCACATTGACACGGCCGACAATGGCCGCGTTCAAATGCGGTTTACCGATGGCGGCTTGGTATCACTCATGCCAGGCAGCTCGTTTTCTGTGGATTCCTATTTATATGGTGAGGAAGACGACGAAGAGAATACCGCGGTCTTTGGCATGCTCAAGGGCGGGTTGCGCACGGTCACCGGCGCTATTGGCAAGGTCAAGCATGAACAATACGAGCTCAGGACGCCGGTAGCAACGTTGGGTATTCGGGGAACAGAGTACGTGGCGGTGCTGCGTCCCGCCAACACGTTACGGGTGCATGTGGGCCGGGGCAAAGTCGTTATCACCAACGATCACGGTTCCTTGGAAGTGCCGGAAGGCCGTCATGCAGTAGTCACGCTTACGTCGGCACCCAGGTTCACAGAAAAGGCGCCACAGTACCAGGCAACCGGCCTGACTGGTGACAGGCTTGTTGCCGGCACGGCACCCGGTGACGATCCGGTGCTGAATGAGCCGGTGGCATTGATGCCGCCAACACCAGCACCCATGTCAACACAACCTGACCTGATTACGGCCGCCGTTCCGGCTGGCTGGAACGATGTCAACCTGTTCACATCGCTAAGAGACGATATTGCCACAGAGGGATGGATTTTGGTTAACGCCGGCTCGTCAGGGGCGCTTAGCTGGGGGGAATACACAGATGGCGAGGGCTCTGTTAGCGGTGACCCACTCGAGTTATACGGTGATCCATACGAGTACCTGCCGTTTGTCACTGGCAGCGGATCCATCGGGCAAGTGCCCGGAGGTATGCTGGAGTTTTCGCTTGATGGAGCGACCGTAGCCAGGTCAATCGATGGCGATTTCACAGGCACACTGAATCAGTTTGATTTGGGTATTGATCTGGATACCCTGGACTTCGATCTAGACTTCGACTTGGAGATGGATACGCTTGGAAGCTTTACGTCTCAGTCAAGCGGAGACCTGGGTGCAGGCAGCAGCGCTTCAGGCTTCTCATTTTCCACCACGGCCAACAATAATCAGGGGTATTGTCTGTCTGATGGCTGTGCGCTGGACGTTGAGGGCTTCCTGAGTGGCCGAAATGGTGATCAGGCTGGCGTTTCGTACGGGGTAAGAGATCTTAACGATCAGGATGCCATCTCCGGCGCTGCCGCCCTTAAACGCTAGCATGGCTGTGTCATAACATGCATGCCCGGCGCAGCACACGAGCCTCGACAAGGTTGGCTGGCGCGGCCAGGGCAAAACTGGTCCTGGCTGGCCTGATCCTAACGTCACTACTGGCCGCCTGGCAGGTTGTCACCCCGTCTGATGCCTTCCATGGCAACCTGCTTAATCGCGTCAATGCAGTCTGGTACGACTGGCGCTTTCAGCTGTTGCCCCCTGAGCGCGATGCCGCTGTGCCCATTGTGATTGTGGATGTGGACGAAGCCACCCAGCAGCGCGAGGGGCGGTGGCCCTGGGACCGGCAAAAAGTCGCTGATCTGGTCAGGCAGCTTGAACACCATGATGCTGCCTTGATTGGTTTTGACGTAGTGTTTTCCGAGCCCAGCCTCAATCCGATCCGGCAAATTCTGGATCAGGCCAGCTTGCCCAAGGTGGTAGAGCAGGCCCTGGACCCATTGGCCAATATGTTTGACAGCGACCGGGAGCTGGCTCAGGCCCTGTCCGATCGCACGGTGCTGGGATACTTCTTCCATGATGACGGCGGCAGTGCAGGCAGCCTTCCCTTGCCGTTTCTGGAGCTGCCCGCCGACGAGGCGGCCAGGCTGTCGTTGCTGACCATGCCCGACTATACAGCCAGTCTGCCGATCCTGGGTGACCATGCACTGGCCAGTGGTTTTGTGGTGGCGGTGCCAGATGCCGATGGCATTGTGCGCCGCGTCCCGCTGGTCATGCGCCACGATACCGGTGTGTACGCTTCGCTCAGTCTTGAGCTGGCCAGGCTTGCACTGGGTGTCCCCTGGGTGCGTCTGCAACAGCAGTCTCATGATGACCGTCAGTTGATCACGGGGGTGCGCTTGGGTAACCGGTTGTCTGTGCCGCTGGATGAGCACGGCTCCATGCTGGTGCCTTACCGGGGTCGTGCCAAGAGCTTCCCGACGATCTCTGCCACACAGGTGCTGCAGGGCGACGCGCCAAGCGATGCGCTTGAACAGTTGCAGGGAGCCATCGTGCTGGTGGGCACGTCAGCACTGGGCTTGGGCGACTTGCGAACCACCCCACTGCAAACGGCGTTCCCAGGGGTTGAGGTGCATGCCAATGTGCTTGACACCATACTGACGGCGGCCCTGCAGCAGACTGGGCAGAAAGGCGCCACCGACGCACAGGGCATAACAGCGCTGCAGGCATCCCCTTTTTATCATCGGCCCGACTGGGAGCCCGGCGCCAGCTTTGCCCTGCTGGTCATCATGGGCGTGCTCATGGCCTGGGTGCTGCCCGGTCGCACACCACTTGGCATGTTCCTGATTGCGGGCTGCGGGGCTCTGTTCATGGTGGGCATCAATCTGCTTTTATGGCAAATGCTGCACCTGGCTTTGCCCGTGGCGCTGCCCGTGCTTGTCATTGTGGCGATGGGC
>DAHVSI010000244.1 GCA_027324645.1 Castellaniella sp.
ACTCGTCAAGAACGGGTTGTTCGGGCAGGATGGGTTTGCGGCTGTCAGGATCAACCGGGTCAAAGTGCGTCATGACATCAAGCACTTCCTCGCGTTCCATGATCCTGCGGCGCGCTTCGGCAGCAATGGCGTGACCTTCGGTAATGGTCAGGTTGCCGTCCATTTCAAGATCAACCTCAACCCATAGCTTGTCACCCATTTTTCGGGTGCGCAGATCGTGCAGCCCCAGCACCCCAGGGGTATCAAGAATAATAGTTTCCAGGCGTTGGCAGGTTTCGGCATCGGCCGACCGATCCAGCAGGTCGTGGAAAGAATCAAAGAAAAAGGACCACCCCATTCGGATGATGATCAAGCCCACGATCAGGGCGGCCAGTGGGTCGGCCATGGGCAACCCGGCCAGGTTGGCCACAATCCCGATAGCCACCACAACAGACGAGGCGGCATCTGAACGTGCGTGCCAGGCGTTGGCTGCCAGCATGGTCGATTTGACGCGCCGTGCCACGGTAAGCAGGTATCTGAACAGAAGCTCTTTGGCGATGAGCGCAAGTACGGCAATGGCCAAAGCGATTTCGTGTACGCGCGGAATTGCATCGGGCGTTTGCAGCTTGTTGAAGCCGTTCCAGAGCATGCCCATACCAACTGAGATGAGCAACGCGCCAATAAAAATGGAGGCAGCCGTCTCGAAGCGATGGTGCCCGTACGGGTGCTCAATATCTGCTGGAGCATGGCTGTGCTTGTTGACAAACAGCACAACGCCATCCGATACCAGATCAGACAAAGAGTGCATAGCATCGGCAACCAGCGCAGTAGACTGCGCGAACAGCCCTGCGACCAGTTGCAGCATGCTTAGGGTCAGGTTAACCAGAACGCTTACCAGCGTACTTCTATGGCTGGCGCGTTGCCGCTTTTTGTCCAGATAGGTGGCCATATTAGGTGTTGAGCTTGGAAAGGTCAGGTTATGCGCATACCAGGCTGTGCGCCACTGTGCGGCTCAAGAATGTACAGGCCGCTGTCGGTTTGGGTGTCAGCGTGGCTGGCCGCCAGCACCATGCCTTCGGACACACCGAAACGCATTTTTCGGGGTGCAAGGTTGGCGACCATGACAGTAAACTTGCCCACCAGATCCTGTGGGGCATAGGCAGACTTGATGCCTGAAAATACCTGCCTATGGCGTCCTTCACCGGCGTCCAGGACCAGGCGCAGCAGCTTGTTCGAACCCTCGACTTCGTCGCACTCAACAATTTGTGCCACCCGCAGGCCAGCTTGGCAAAGTCTTTAATGTTAATGGTGTCGGCAATGGCCTCACCACCTGGCTCGATGGCGGGCTCTTCAGGCGTATCAAACAACTCATCCAGCATGGACGGTTCGACACGCTTTAACAAGTGTTTGAACGGCTGGATACGCTGTGGGAGGTCTGCGGCGTCGGACCATTGGTATTCGCGCCCTTCCTGGAAGAGTTCATGCGCCACCCGCTTGGACAAGGCAGGCAAAACTGGCGCGAGCATGACGGTAAGCGCCCGAAAGCCTGCCAGGGCACGTGAGCAAATATCTTGCAACGTGGCCTTTTGCTCGTCCGAGGCTGTACTGATGCCTTTGGCCATAATCCAGGGCCGGGCGTTGTCAAAAGCCTGGTTGATGGTGTCGGCAAACGCCATGGCCCGACGGATGCCACGGCCGTATTCACGTGCTTCAAGCGCCTCACGAACTTCTGTGGCAGCTTGGGTTTGTGCATTTTGTGTGTCTTGCGTGTCGCCAAGGTAGCCCAGCTGTCCATCAAAATGGCGGCTGATAAAGCTGGCAGCCCGGCTGGCAATGTTGACGTATTTGCCGACCAGGTCACTGTTGACGCGCACCACAAAATCGTCCGGATTGAAGTCCAGATCTTCGACGCGGGCGTTGAGCTTGGCGGCAATGTAGTAACGCATCCATTCCGCGTCCATGCCCAGTTCCAGGTAGCGCAGGGGCGAGATCCCGGTACCGCGGCTTTTGGACATTTTTTCGCCGCTGACGGTAATAAAACCATGCACATGCAGGTTGTCCGGTGTCTTGCGGCCGGAAAACTTCAGCAGTGCAGGCCAGAACAGGGCGTGAAAGTACACGATGTCTTTACCGATGAAGTGCACCTGCTCGGTATTGCTGTTGGGGTCCAGCAGGGCATCGAAATCAATGCCGTTTTGGGCACAATACGATTTGAGCGAGGCTAGGTAGCCAATGGGGGCATCCAGCCAGACGTAAAAATATTTGCCCGGCGCATCGGGGATGGGAATGCCGTGGTAGGGCTCATCACGAGAAATGTCCCAGTCGTTCAGCAGGGCGTTACCGTCTTCGTCGGTCAGCCATTCGCGGGTTTTGGCCTGGACCTCGGGTTGCAGGTGCGGCT
>DAHVSI010000255.1 GCA_027324645.1 Castellaniella sp.
CATATATCGTCACAGCACTGGATGAGTTGATCTACCAAGTCAACCGGCACCAGGCTAAGCTTATTGGCTTCGGCACGCCCCAAATCGACCAGCCCGTCTACCAACTCCAGCGTTTGGCCGGCATAGCGTTCCAGCTGCGGAAGAGCTGTGCTTACCGCTTCAGGCTCGTGACTTTGCCGGGCAGATTGCTGCTGCTCACGGGCCATGTGGCACACTGCAAGAATGGCATTGAGCGGTGCCCGCATATCGTGGGATAAAAACCGTAACATGGCCTCGAGGCGCTGCCGCGCTTGCCGCGTACGTTCGATGGTCCGGTGTAGTTGTTCGATGCCGGCTGCAAGCGTGCTTTGTTTGGTTTGTCCCTTTGTCGTGGTGCTGACGCGGTGGGTATCAGCAGGCTGTTCGGCCTGCAGCAGTTCCAGCTCAGCATTGACATGGTTCAATGCTGCATGCTGGCTGCGCCAGCTCCATACCGGATACGCCAGTGCGCACCCAACCAGGCTGGCTGCCGGCGGCCACCACCATAATAGGGACAGAAATATCCCTGCACTAAGCGCCAGGGTGCCACCGATAATCGCTACACACAGGCCGAATGCGCGTTGGGGTGACAGACGCCGGCACAAAACGGCGGCCAGAAACACGGGCAGCAGGGCAAGCAGTGCCGTCACAAGGGTGTTGGGACGTCGGATCCATCGATCATGAATGGATGCGTTGAGCACGTTGGCAAGAACCTCCACGCCGGCCATGGCGGTGCTTCCTTTTGATGTGGGGGTAATGAAACGGTCCCCCAGTCCGGCACTCCAGGCTCCTACCAGCACATATTTATGGTCAAAAAAAGTCGTGGGGTAATGGCCATGCAGTACAGCGTGATAAGGCACCATGGTGAAGCTTGCGGGTGGCCCGGCCCATGTGATGTTCAAGGGCAAAGGGGCTTGTTCAAGCAAGCGTTTGGCCGCCGACTGATTGTTGCCTGCACGGAGCATGGCTGCGGCAAAGTGCATGCTGGATAGGGAGCCCTGTTCTTTATGGTAAGGCATGACGCTTCTGAGCACGCCGTCAGAATCCGCGTCAATATTGATGTAGCCTAATTCAGCGGCGGCCTGTTTTAGCACGGGTACCGGCCCTGTCGCTACCTGCCCGGTGGCATCAACCACATGAGGTAAGGTTACCCGTCCGTGCTTTTCCATAGCCCGCGCCAGACTGGCTTCGTCATGGGGGTAGGCAGGATTCGATTCGCTAAACAATAAATCAAAGCCAACAACGCGGGCTGCGCCTAATTGGTTAAGCAGCTGCCCATGCAGCGTTCGGCGCCATGGCCAAAAACCTAGTTCCTCAATGCTGCTCTCGTCAATGACAACGATGACAATGTCGGAAGAAGGCGTGGTGAGCGGCGCCCGATCGACAAGCTGATCGTAGATGTAGTGGTTGAGACGGCTGATGCCTGTCTGGTCGGCAAACCAGCTTAGGCAAAAAACCAGCGCTAATAATAGTAGGGTGGTTGCACGCCATTCGCGCAGTATGCGTTGATGAAGGCGGCGGGCCAGTGCGGTATCGGGGGTTGATTGGTCCGCCATGCCAGGTCAGCGTGCATCAGTAAGGATTGAGCAGGACAGGCTGGCTGTAGCCGGTTTGCACGGTAAGACCGGAGCCACTTTGCAGGACCGGGTGGCCGTCAAAAGCCAGGATCGCGTCGGGCCCCATGAGGCCGGAATCGTCAATTGCCCTGACCAACAAATACCACGTACCCGATCCGGGGTAGGTAACGGGCGCTGGTGGCCCGGTTATGGTCTGGACGGACACGGGCCGCACGCCTTTCTTGTCTGCTGCAATGGTTACCCTGTAGGCGTTGGCATCCGCTACGGGCTCAAAATCAACCTGGCCCTGTTCGATCCGGCTTGCCAGAGCGGGAGCGGGTAATAATGACTGCACTGGCAGAATACGTCCGGACGAGGTGACCGCCGTCCCCTGTCCTGCCGCCACTTTGGGGCCATCAGCTGCGGCACTGCCAAGCTGGGCGCTGCCGCTAAGTACTTCGTTAAAAATACCATTGTCGGCATCGTTACGGACCCGCAACTGTGTGCCTCGTACGCCCGTGATGCTGACAGGGGTACGGATTTCGTAACGTCCCGTACCGGTGTCTTCCGGTGCCACCGATGATTCCAGCGAGCCCGATTCAAGATCAAAGATCACATCGACCAGGCCGGTCCCCTGAAAGGTCTGCAGACGTTGTATGTGCACCGTGCTATTGCCCGGTATATATGATTCGGAGGCATCGGGGAACTGGAGGGTCAGGAAACTGCCATCCTGGGTTTGTATGCTGTCCCCTTCGTTGACGGTGTCGCCCTCTTGCAAAACAGTGTTATTAGCCGTTGCCTGGCCACGCAGGTGTACGACACGACCCTGAGCATCGCGTTCGGGGATCAGGTCGAACGGGATTCGCAGCTGCAGCCCGATAGGCAGCGCCATGGGATCTTTGACATCGTTCAGGTCTTGCAATGTTGACCAATTGTCGGCTTGCTGGGTAAAGCGCTCGGCCAGGTCAATCAGTGTGTCGTTTTGAATAACGCGGTATATGAAGTCGTCGCCCCGGGCGCCGGATGGCTGGGCAATGGCATTTTGGCCGATTAAAGCAAACAACAAACCCAGTAAGCACAGTGTTCGGACGAAGGACGAAGAAGGGGCGAAAAAAGCACGCATGGCAATTTATGAGGCGTCGAGTGAGGGCAGCCGTTCCAGCCGGTAACCCAGGGCGTAGGATGCGTGCAGCCGCACACCATTGTCGGGATGTAAATGCAGCTTGCGACGAATGTTTGACAAGTGGGTATCGAGTGTCCGGGACGTTGCGGGGATATCGCGATTCCATACTGAATGACTCAGCACGTCGCGGGAGAACAAGCGCCCGGGATTGCGTAAAAACAAAACAGCCAGGTCGAACTCTTTGGGTGCCAGCGTGACCGGCTCGTCGTGAAGCGTGATGGTTTGCCTGCTTTGGTCCACACGGTAGGGGCCGCACTCAAAAATCGACTCCGCAATGCCCGATGCGTTGCTGCGACGCAACAATGCGTTGGTTCGTGCCAGAAGTTCGGCGGTGCCAAACGGCTTGATCAGGTAGTCATCGGCGCCTGCCTGCAGGCCTACCACTAGATCTTCTTCGCGCGTACGATTGGTGATGAACATGACGGGGGTGGTAAAGCCCAGGTTGCCCCGTATCCAGTGCAGCACGTCAAGCCCGCTTATATCGGGCACTTCCCAGTCAAGCAGGATCAGATCAAGGTGCTGGCCGGCCGTAAGCGCTGCAAGAAGTTCGTTGCCGGCAAGAAACAGTTGGCAGTCATGACCATGGTCGGCGAGCGCTTTCTGTATTAGTGCTCCCTGTGCGGGATCATCTTCTAGCGAGGCGATCAACATGGCGGGCTCCATCGTGTGTGACCCCGTGCGCAGGTGCGTGGGGTGAAATAACACAAATATGGGTAAAGAGACGATAGGGTGTTACCGGTGGATCATAACGGATACCCTCCACGCTTCAAAATTACACAATATATTTTGCCGTTTGTGCTTGTGCGTGCTATGATTACCTGCTTAGCAAAACCAGTTGGCCTTGCCATGGCCTATTTTTGGTTTTGTCTACGATATCTTGCATGCAAGGGCCGCTCTTTTACATTGATGTTGCAGGGCGGTTTTTGTGTCAATTGCCCCTGTGGCAACCAATGTAAAAGAGGATTCATACAGTGCCTACAATTGCACAGCTTTTGCGCAAACCTCGCAAGGTTACGCGCGCCGGCGGCAAAAGCCCTGCGCTCGAAAACTGCCCGCAGCGCCGCGGGGTATGCACACGCGTCTATACCACCACCCCTAAAAAGCCTAAC
>DAHVSI010000272.1 GCA_027324645.1 Castellaniella sp.
TGTTATCGCCTTTATAGTGCTGGTACCTGTTACCGGTTTGGTGGCTCCGTACGGTGCAAAAATTGCCCATACCATTAGGCCGGTTTTGTTACGTTATGCCTTTGCTTTGTTTCTAATCTTTAATTCGTTTAACATGCTTAAAAGCGCTATGTAGATAATGCTACTGAAGGAGACACAGCATGATAAAAATATACCTAAATTTCTAGCAAATAATCAGTTTCTGGTCAATAAGTATTTTCGTCAGGATTGCTTTTTATTTATATATAAACTAACTTATTAAATCCGGTTATGCGCCATAATTGTCGTATATCATGCCTGCCAAGATTTTTGATAAGTTGGGTGATCTCAAACAAGCGTTAACGCGCGACTACAACACAATCAACATGCAATTGTTTGATGTGGGTGTCGTCACGCTTAAAATAGAATTTCTGGAAGAAAAAATCTTTATTCTGGCTATTCATAAACGCTTGGTTTCACTACAAAGGCTTAGCCAACAGGCTGCCTTTGTCAGCGACATGGCCGATTACTACCTTATCCAAGCCTTCAAGGAAGATTTTCACGATATTCTGGTCCGCAAGTACGGTTTTGATATTGATTTTATCTTTAAAGATTACGATAGTGCGTCCGAACGTTCGGCCACTATCATCCTGTTGAAAGAACCTGTGCAGACGTATTTGGCTCAGCCTACTGCTTGATCCACTACTCTGTATAACTACCAGGTTGGCTGGTATAGCCATAACAGGTTTTTGCTGGTAACACAGCAAAGCGCCTGATACCGCCGACACAGCAGCTTCTCCCTTTTTCGTTAAAGGGGGCAGCCGCTGTGTCGGCTTTTTTTTTGGAGGAACAACATGACTACTGCCCAGGACGTCCTGTCAGTACTGAATACCATCACCGGCGGCAGAATGATCGAATCTGCAGAGGCTGCGCGTGGTATTGAACACCCTTTTGTCATGATGAAATCGTCCGGCATCTACGGCAAAGAGGTTCTTGAAATCCCTTCCCTGGTCTACGGCGACCCCGACCATCCCATAAAAAAAATCGCTGTGTGCATGACCATGACCGAACTGGACATCGAGTTAGCGGGGGCAACAGGTGTGGACGCGATTGTGGCGCACCACCCCGTTGCCGATGCGGCAAGCTGTGGTGGCGTCACCTTGCGCCACTACCTGGATCTGTATGGTCTGGCGGTATTTGAGTGCCATGAAGCGTTCCATGGATTGCATCCGGGTATTGCTTACCTGCACGGTCATCGGGTGTTGGCCAGTGACATTTCATATGGCGGTATCCACGGCAACGTCATGTTTATTGGCGAACCCGTGGACGGCGTGCAAACCATGGGCGACATGCTCACGCGGCTTGACAGCTTCATGGGGCTGGACGACGAAGTCAGCCTGCTCGAGGCCGAGCGCAAACTCAAGCAATCAGACGATATTGTTGATGTGAGTCTGGTGACGCGCGGCCGCATTCTCGTGGGTGACGAGCAATCGCCCGTTAGCAAAATATTGCATATTTTTCCGCACACCGGGTTCACCAAAGCACATATGCAGCAGGCCATTCGCGAGAATCCCGATGTGGATACGGTGCTGGCTTCTATTAGCCGTGTATACGAAGGGCACGAACTGATTCAGACAGCCAAAGAGCTGGGCCTCAACTTCGTGGTGGGCAATTGCCACGTGCTGGAAATTCTTGAAAACGGTATGCCACTGGCCAGTGCCATTCAAAAGCTGTTGCCGGACGCCGAAGTAGTGGTGTTTCGTGAGCGTGTCACGTCTACCCCGGTCAACGCAGTGGGCGGCAAGGCATTGCAATCGTATGCCGACAAGATTTCACAAGCCCATCTAACGGGCGAAAACGTATTGACCTTTAATACAGAAACCTCTTGAGGAGGAGGGTAAACCCATGTCATCAACATCCATCAGACCACCAGCGGCCCAGGAGACAGGCCGCTCGGCCAGCGCATTAAAACGCCCAATAGACCGGATAGAAATGGTGGGCTTGTCCCTGCTTGGACTGGGCCTGTTGACGCTGTTTTTCTTTCCCAACGTCCTGGCCAAGGGCTTTGACATTATCCTGAACAACGTCAAGCCCGTCGTGGTTGACGTATTTTTAACCGGCGATGTCGGGATTGCGGTCATTATCAGCGTGATCATTGGCCGCCTGCTTGAACGCCTGGGCTTTACAGACGCCATGATGCGGGTTTTCATGCCGGTCATGCGGGTCATGAAAATCAATCCGGCAGTCATTATTCCCAGTGTGTACAACATCTTTGGAGACATTAATGCTGCCGGCCGCATTTCAGGCCCCATCCTGAAACAGGCGGGTACTACACGCGATGAACAAAAACTGGCCGTAGCCACCATGGTCCAGTCCCAGCAGTCGTTTTCAACATTTATGCTCGGGATGCTGGCATTGGGGTATGCAGGCGTCAACATATTTGCCATAGTCATTATTGGCATTTTTGGCCCGCTTGTGATTGCGCCTTACCTGCTGTCGCGCACCATTTACCGAGACTATCGGCAGCAAGACGTGGCAGACACGCCCAAGTTCACGCCTACAGACGACTTTGTCGCTGTCCTGTTCCGGTCTGCCAGGGAAGGGGTCGAACTGCTTTTGCTGATTCTGATCCCCGCTGTCGCTCTGGTTTACTTTGTGATCGGGATTGCCGATTACGCCGGCCTGTGGCAGCCATTTAGCACCTGGATGGAAGGTGCATTGCTGGCGATCAATATTCATCCTGAAACCGGGGTCTTGTCAATTATTGTCAGCCCCACGTTGGCCATGGGCAAGCTGCAGGAAATTGCCTCCACGGTTGATCCTTCATTGGTGGTTGGCTCGTTTATCCTGGCATCGTCTGGACTGCCATTTTCGGCTGTATTTGGGCAAATACCTGTTGTATGGGCCGAAAACTCAGACCTGAACGAGAAGGAAGCCATGTTTGCAGCGGTAGTGGGCATTGGCATGCGTATTGTCACAGCCGTCCTGCTGGCTATTTTCCTGACGCCGCTAATCACTTAGAGTGGCTTGTTATACAGCCTGCACGCTTGCCAGAATTGAGATCTCGACTGGTGCATTGCCGGGCAGGCTGTATACCCCTACGGCAGCCCGGCTGCTTATACCGGCTTCGCCCAGCTCAGCCGCAAGCAAATTCGATGCAAAGTCTGCCAGCTTGGAATGGGCTGTAAAACCCTCTTCAGCCGCTACATATACCGTCATGGCAATAACCTGCTTAAGTTGTTCGTTGCTTTGGAGTAGGCCCTTTGCGGCTGTGATGGCATTTGTTGCTGCCAGTTCAACGGCTTCGCGATAATCATTCAGCGGCCGTGCTGTGCTAACACGCCCTGTCATGATCAGTTTGCCCTGATGGCGCGGGGTCATGCCCGCGGTATGGATCAGGTTATTGTCGCGATTGGCAGGGACGTAGTTGCCCTGAGGAACAGGTTGGGTAGGGGCCATAAAGCTTGCTGTCTTGAGTATGCCCGGTACTAGGTTTGAACCGGTGCGGTTGCGCAAAATCGATTACGTATGATCAAAAACGATTAGAAGTCGGCAGATGTGCATAAATTTGATTGTTTCATGAGCCTGTCACTGTTGCAATCGTACGTATGCGATTACGCAGGTATACCACCCGGTTTGCGTATAACGTAAAAAGCTAAAGCGCCAAGATACCGCCAGTTCCCATTGATATTATCCGTATGCAAACATCATTTTTCAGCTAGAATTTGCGGCTAAAAACATATAGTAACGAAAAATGCGCTGCCGTTAACGTGGCGCCAGAAGGAAAATGATGCGTAACATTCGGATTGGGTCCCGCTTACAGCTGGGCTTTGGGTTAACTATTGTCCTGACGTTGATTGTGGCTTCTATTGGCGTCTGGCGCATGAGCCATACCTATCAGGCCAACAATTATTTGCAAAAACTGCAAGATATAGGTGGACTTGTCAATGAACTGGTTGGCCAGGTCGAGGTGAATGCGAACCAGGCACAAGCACTGGCTCGCTTTACACAGCGTAAAAACATCAGCGACTTTCAAGAGCGGCTAAAGGAATCCCAACAACGGATCGACACACTCCTGCCCGAGCTCGAGGCAATGATTCAATTGCCAGAGGCAATTAGTATCCTGGAATCGGCCAACGCCGTACGTACAGAGTATCTAGACAAGCTTCAGCAGGCACTGCAAAACGTGCAGTTTGATACCCAGGGCAGCAGTTGGGACTTTTTCAATGACGAAATGCCAGCCTTGCTGGATGCGTATAGAGCCGAACTGAACAAGCTGCAAACGATGCAAAAGAGCGTGGTCACGCAGGCCGTTAACGAGAGCAATGATGGTATTTTGCTGGGCCGGATGTTGATGATCGTCCTGGGGGCCATTGCCGTACTGGTTGGTATTGTCACGGCTTGGCTCATTACCCGCAGCATTACGCGGCCCCTAAACGAAGCGGTTGGCTTGGCCGGCGCCGTGGCCCGGCGCGACTTGACGCAAGATATCAATCCACAGGGCAACGATGAGGTCACTCGGCTTGAGAATGCTCTGCTGGACATGGTCAATGGCTTGCAAGACGCTATGGGCCGTGTCCGGGTGGGTTCCGAGGCCATTGCCACGGCGGCGTCAGAGGTGTCCATGGGCAACCTGGATTTGTCCTCCCGGACCGAACAGCAATCCAGCTCTTTGGCCGAGACGGCGTCGGCCATGGAAGAATTCACCACAACGGTGCGCAATAACGACGAACACGCCAGGCAAGCCAACGCCCTGTCTGACAGCTCCGCGCAGGTGGCCCGGGCAGGCAGCGCTGCTGTAAACAGCCTGGTCCAAACCATGGGCGAAATCAGCGATCAATCCAGGCAAATTGCAGAAATTATTGACGTCATCGACGGCATTGCGTTTCAAACCAACATCTTGGCACTCAATGCTGCCGTCGAGGCAGCCCGGGCGGGCGAACAGGGTCGCGGTTTTGCCGTAGTCGCCAGCGAGGTCCGGGGGTTGGCTCAGCGTAGCGCTGGCTCGGCCCGCGAGATCAAGGCGCTCATTGATTCGTCGGTGTCCGTGATTACCCAAGGTAACGAGCAAGCTGCTGATGCCGACAGCGGCATGCAAAAAGTGCTGGAAAGCATCTTGAAGGTTGCGGACCTGATGGATGAAATCAGTACAGCTAGTAACGAGCAAACCGTAGGAATTGAACAAATCAACCAGGCAGTGGCGCAAATGGACGACGTCACCCGTCAAAACGCCAGCCTGGTAGAAGAGTCTGTGGCCGCAGCAGAAAATATGGACGAGCAATCGCGTCATTTGGCGGAACTGGTTGCCACATTCCAGCTCAAGGCGCAGGATAGCGTGCAGTACACGGAGCTGAAAACCATAACGTCCAGCCCGCCCCAGACAACAGAGGGGCACTTACAGACCTCGCACAGTCCGATGCGGCAGTTAACGCACCAAAACCGCAACACTACACCAAAGAGTGGTCCACACTCGCAGACGGTAGAAGAGCAATCCTGGGATGAGTTTTAGGCACTGGCTCCTGGTGGCCCTGGCCGTGCTGGCCGGACTGTTTCTGCTGACGCTTGTAGCCGTCCTGTTTTTCAGGCACGCACAGCGCCAGTTGCTAAAGCGTGCCCAGCACCTTGAGTGGCACGACAACCTGACGGCACTGCCAAACCGGCAAGTGTTTGCAAGCCGGCTGGATCAGGTGCTGCAGATAGCTCAAGCCGAGCCCCAGCACATTAGTGCCTTGCTAAAAATTAATCTGGACGGGTTCAAGCGTGTTAACGATGCCGGTGGCCATGCGGCCGGAGACAGGCTGCTAATCGCCGCAGCGGCCTGCCTGCGCGAAAACATCCGTGAGCGGGATACGGTGTCACGCCTTGGGGCCGATGAATTTACCCTGTTGCTTGTACAGGTAGGCCGCTCGCGTGATTACGCGGCAAGTAATGCTATGCGGGTCGCCAGAAAGCTGAACAACCTGCTGGCTGATACCTGTATCGACGTTGACGGCGTGTCTTTCCATGCCAGGGCAAGTATTGGTCTGACCCTACTGCACCAGGGTGTTGAGGATGCCGACCGGCTGCTGTACCACACTGACTTGGCCATGCAGCAAGTCAAGGCCAATGGCGGTGGCGGCTGTGAGTTCTATAACGCTAATATCCAGAACGAAGTAGAAAGGCGTATGCAGCTGGAACAGGACCTGACCCGGGCCGTTGGTACGCCCCAGCTTTGGATGGCGGTACAGCCACAGTTTGACCGTGATGGCGCAACGGTGGGTGCAGAATTGCTCATGCGGTGGCAGCATCCCACGCAGGGCGCCGTTCCCCCTGATGTGTTTATTCCCTTGGCCGAAGAGGTCGACCTGATTCACAAACTCACTTATTGGTCGATAGACGTGGCCTGTGAATCAGCTATCGCGCTTCAGAACTGGGGCCTGCCGTACACCTTGTCTGTAAACATCAGCCCCCGATGCCTGACAAGCTCAGACTTTGTCGGGTTTGTGAAAGACACACTGGATCGCTGGGGGCTGCCCGGCCAGCGGCTGGTTTTTGAAATTACAGAGCGTATATGGATACGCGACATAGAAATTGTGCAGCAAGCTATGCAAGCTTTAAGCCAATTGGGCATACAGCTTGCGGTGGACGATTTTGGTAGTGGTTATGCCAACCTTGCCTACCTTAAGTATTTGCCGTTGTCAGAGCTGAAAATAGATAAAAGCCTGGTCCAGGAAATTCCCTACGATGCCCATAGCACCGCAATCAGCAGCTTTATTATTATGCTGGGTCAGCAGTTACAAATGCGCGTGATTGCAGAAGGCGTGGAAACCCGTACCCAGTCGTTATATTTGTATAGCAAGGGCTGTAACGCACAGCAGGGATTTCTTTATGCCCGGCCCATGCCGGTGGCTGACTGGCTGGCATTGCAGTACGGTAGCGCGCGCCACGCAAACGGCTAGGCGCCGTTGAAGCACCTGTGGTGCCCGGAACCGGAATCGAACCGGTACGATCGCAATGATCGAGGGATTTTAAGTCCCTTGTGTCTACCTATTCCACCACCCGGGCGGGTGCCTAAATTTAAGGTTTATAAGCTGAAGTTTGGCGGAAGCGGTGAGATTCGAACTCACGGACGAGTTGCCCCGTCGCTGGTTTTCAAGACCAGTCCATTCAACCACTCTGGCACGCTTCC
>DAHVSI010000024.1 GCA_027324645.1 Castellaniella sp.
GTAGCCTATGCTTACGGTACAGTCGCTTAAGAAATCATTTGGCGCCCATCGTGCGGTCGATGGAGTCAGTTTTGATGTCCAACCTGGTGAAATGCTGGCCCTGATTGGCCCAAATGGTGCAGGCAAGACCACCACATTCAACATGATCAATGGCCAGCTTGCCGCCGATGCCGGACAGGTTCTGCTTGATGGTCATGACATGCTTGGTCTGGACCCGCGGCAGATCGCCCGGCTGGGTGTGGCCAGAACCTTTCAGGTTGCTGCGACCTTTGCCTCCTTTACAGTCATGGAGAATGTCCAGACGGCGTTGCTTGCCCACCATCAGCGGTTGTTCCGTTTTTTTGGGCCGGCGCGCCATCAATATACAGACGAAGCCCTGGCATTGCTGGAGCAGGTAGGTATGGTCGACCAGGCGCAGCGCCCGTGCAGCGAGCTGGCGTATGGCGATGTGAAACGGGTAGAGCTTGCCATGGCGCTGGCCAGTCAGCCACGTCTGCTTCTCATGGACGAGCCGGTAGCAGGGATGGCACCAGGTGAGCGGCGGGCCCTGATGGAACAGGTAGCTGCGTTGGCTCATCAAAGAAACATGGCCGTGTTGTTTACCGAGCACAGCATGGACGTCGTATTTGCCCATGCTGATCGCATTGTGGTGCTGGCACGCGGTGCGCTGATCGCGAGTGGCAGACCCGAAGTCATCCGGGACGATCCAGCGGTGCAGCGTGTTTATTTTGGATCGTCAGCCGGTCAGTCAGAAGAAACACCTCAGCTCGGCACCCAACCAGCCCAGAGTCCAGAGCATTCACTAGCCGATGTGCCGCGGTCGGTGCTGCTTGATGTGCAGCAACTGAATGCCTGGTATGGAGCAGCGCACGTGCTTGATGACGTCACACTGTCCGTCCGGCAGGGCGAGGTGGTGGCCCTGCTGGGCCGCAACGGCGCGGGCAAGTCCACCACACTCAAGGCAATGATGGGGCTGTTGGCGCGCGCTGATGGCCGGGTGTCGTTCATGGATACGGCCATTATGGGCATGACGCCCCACAGGATTGCCCGCCTGGGTCTGGGCTATGTGCCTGAAGACCGCCGCATTTTTACAGACTTGACCGTAGCGGAAAACTTGCGTTGCGGCCAGCAACCGGCGCGGCATTGGCCCGATGGCACAGCCGCACCGGTTTGGAATACGGCCATGCTGTTTGAGTATTTTCCCAACTTGGCGCAGATGGCATCCCGAACGGGCGAGCAAATGAGCGGCGGCGAACAGCAAATGCTGTCCGTGGCACGAACGCTCATGGGGAACCCCCTGGTGGTGTTGCTGGATGAGCCTTCGGAAGGCGTGGCGCCCGTCATTGTGGAGGCGATGGCACGCATGATTGATGTCATGCGCGAACGCGGCGTGGCCGTTGTGCTGGCCGAACAAAACATGGGGTTTGCGGCCAGGGTGGCTGATCGGGCCTATGTACTTGAAAAAGGCCTGATCAGGTATGACGGCAGCATGGCTTCCCTGATGCGCGATGAGGCGACCAGACGAGCCTATCTGGCTGTGTAGCGCGTACCGGCAAGGCGTGGTTAGCTGGCCTTATCGTCCTGCGGCATTTCAATCTTGACCTCAAGGACCTCCAGTGAATCCTGGCGGTCCAGATTGACCTTCAGGTCATCCGGATTGATCTTGACGTACTTGGAAATGACATCGACCAGTTCCTTGCGCAGCGCGGGCAGATAATCAGGCGCCGTGCCATCGCCGCGCTCATTGATAAGAATGAGCTGCAGCCGGTCTTTGGCTACGCTGGCCGATGTTTTTTTGTTCCCCAGAAGAAACGACAGAAAAGACATATCATTTTCCCCCGAACATGCGTTTGAACAGCCCGGGTTTTTCGTAATCGGTAAATCGCAATGGCCGCTCTTCGCCCAGATAGCGCCCCACAATATCGTCATAGGCCTTGGCGACGTCGGTGTCGCGCATGTGGATGACGGGTACCCCTTGGTTGGAGGCCTGCAGAACAATTTCAGACTCGGGCGTTACGCCAATCATTTTGATGCGAAGAATGTCTTCAATGTCCTGCAAGGACAGCATTTCGCCTTCCGACACCCGCTTGGGGCTGTAGCGGGTCAGGAGCAGATACTCCTGGATAGGCTCATCGCTGCGTTCAGCACGACGTGATTTGGCGGACAGGATCCCCAGGATGCGGTCAGAGTCCCGCACGGAAGAGACTTCAGGGTTGGTTACAACCAGGGCATCGTCGGCAAAATACGCCGCCATGAGCGCGCCGGTTTCAATGCCGGCGGGCGAGTCGCAAATAATGTACTCAAAGTCCATTTCCTTGAGTTCTTCCAGAACCTTTTCCACGCCTTCACGGGTGAGCGCGTCTTTGTCCCGGGTTTGCGAGGCGGGCAAGATAAACAGGTTTTCAAGTTGTTTGTCGCGAATGAGCGCCTGATTGAGCGATGCTTCGCCCTGTATCACGTTCACGAAATCGTAAACGACACGGCGTTCACAACCCATGACTAAGTCCAGGTTGCGCAGCCCTACGTCAAAGTCGACAACAACGGTCTTATGGCCACGTTGAGCCAGACCTGAGGCAAAACTTGCGCTGCTGGTGGTTTTGCCTACGCCACCCTTGCCGGATGTCACCACAACAATACGTGCCATGACGGATGATTTCCTTTTCAGTTTTATGTGCTTCGCTATGGTATAGCAGATTCTGTCCGAAATGCGTGACAGGAAGTTAGTTAAGCGCCCGAATTTTGAGACTGTCGCCGTCGCGTTGTACCAGTGCCGCGCGGTCGTGCAGTGTTTTGTCGAGATCCGTTTCGATCACGCGATACACCCCTGCGATGGCCAGCAGTTCGGGGTCGAGCTGAGTCGTGAAGATGCGGGCTGTTTCGTCACCCCGTGCCCCTGCCATGGCCTTGCCACGCAGCGGGCCGTAGACGTGAATATTGCCATCGGCAATGACTTCCGCCCCCTGGCTGACCATGCCAATCACGATCAGGTCGGTATCTTTGGCGTACACGCGCTGGCCCGATCGCAATGGACGACTCACCACCATGGAAGCCGGTGAAGGGGCAGGTGATGGCTGGGCATTGGTGGCTGGCGAAGGAGGGTTGTGCGCCGGTGTGGGCGTGATGGCAACGGGTGCCTCGTCTGCCGGCGTTTCAGGGCTGCGTGGCCGGGCAACCGGTGCTGACAGGTCTACGGCAGGAAGGCCCTGTTCAAGGGCCCCTGCAAGGTTGTCGCCTTCGGCCACCACGCCAACAGGGTGCAGGCGATGCTGGCGCAAAGCCTGCACCAGGGCCTGCCAGTCGGTGGAGTGCGACAGTGCCGTGGCGTCAACCACCACCGTTTCGTCTTCAAAAAAAGTGCCGGCGTCCGTCATGCGCTGATCAAGTGCAGCGATAAGCGCCTTGCTGTCATGGTCCTGCAAGACCACACGCAAGGTATAAAGTGTGGCGCTTTTGAAATCTAGTGCCAGAGTGTTTTTGGTAGTCAAATCCAGACGTCCCTCAAGGTCGTGATGCGGTTGATGACGGGTTGCTCAGGTGTGGACTCGTCGCGGTCAGCCACAAAGTAGCCCAGCCGTTCAAATTGCCAGGTTGTTTCGGGTGCAGCGTGTGTGCCGGGCTCAAGCCATGCCTGTACGGTTTGGACGGAGTCGGGGTTGATGGCATCCAGGAAATTGGCATCGCCGGCGTCGGGATGGGGCTGATTGAACAACCGGTCGTAGAGCCTGACGGTAGCCGGCACGGCGTGTGCGGCACTGACCCATGTAATGGTGCCCCTGACTTTGACCGAACTGGCGCCAGGCGTACCGCTTTTGGTGTCCGGAAGATATTCGGCATGGACCTCGGTGATATTGCCCTGATCATCCTTGTTGAACCCTGTGCAGCGGATAATGTAGCCATATTTTAACCGCACCGTATTGCCGGGAAAGAGCCTGAAATAGCGCTTGGGCGGATCTTCGCGGAAGTCATCGCGCTCAATCCAGAGTTCGCGCGTCAGTGGAAAGTTGCGCTGACCCCGTTCCGGGTCGTGGGGATGGTGGGGCGCCTGGCAGGGTTCTGTTTGTCCTTCGGGGTAGTTGGTCAGGACCAGTTTGATGGGGTCCAGGACCGCCACCGTACGATTGGCGCGGGGGTCCAGGTCGTCGCGCAGCGCCTGTTCAAGGTCGCTGTAGGGCACGTTTTGTGCTGCCTTGCTAACGCCAAGGCGGCTGCAGAACAGCTTGATGGCCTGGGGGGTGTAGCCGCGCTTGCGCAAGCCGGCCAGCGTAGGCATGCGCGGGTCGTCCCAGCCACTGACATGCCCTTCGTCCACCAGCAGCTTGAGCCGGCGTTTGCTTGTGACGACGTGGCTAAGATTCAGGCGTGAAAATTCGTATTGCCTGGGCAGTGGCTCAAGAAAATGACCCAACTCGGTCAGGCGCTCAAGAATCCAGTCATAAAAGGGGCGCTGGTCTTCAAACTCGAGTGTGCACAGACTGTGTGTGATGGTTTCGAGCGCGTCCTCGACAGGGTGTGCCCAGGAATACATGGGGTAGATGCACCAGGTATTGCCGGTGCGATGGTGGGGCGCGTGGCGGATCCGGTACAGCACGGGATCGCGCATGTTGATGTTGGGTGACGCCATGTCGATCTTGGCCCTGAGCGCCATGCTGCCGTTAGGGTGCTGCCCGTCCCGCATTTCGCGCAAACGCTGCAGCGACTCGTGGGTCGGGCGGTCACGCCAGGGTGAGTTAGTCCCTTGTTCAGTCAGAGTGCCCCGTGTTTCACGGATCTGGTCGGGGCTTTGCTCGTCGACATAGGCAAAGCCCGCTTCAACAAACGACTCTGCAAATTCGTACATGAACGCAAAGTAGTCGCTGGCGTAGTAGCAATTTTCTTCACCGTTATTGCGCCAATCAAAACCAAGCCACTGAACGATGTCAATAATGGCTTTTACATAGGCGTCTTCTTCTTTTTCCGGGTTGGTGTCATCGAAGCGCAGATGACAGGCGCCCTGATAATCCTGAGCCAGGCCAAAATTCAGGCAAATACTTTTGGCGTGTCCAATGTGAAGATAGCCGTTTGGTTCGGGTGGGAACCGTGTGCGAATGCGCGCGGTGTCGGGCTCGCCTGCCTGCTGAATGCGGGCGGGGCCGGGTTGCCCGGCCCACCGTTTGCCAGCGTGCCGGCCTGCGGCCAGATCGTTGTCGATAATGGTGCGAATAAAGTTGGAAACAGGGGCGGACTGTGATTCGGATGTCATACGTCAATGGAAAAAGACAGGCTGAATGCGATATTTTGCCATGAGCGCAACACTAGGCGCGATGTCTTGGGCACGAATGGGCAACTAGCTCTACACTATGACACATTATGACGCAAATGACACTATGGCTGGCACAGTTTCAGTTCTACGGCGGACTGGTTTTTTTGTTGCTGTGCCTGGCGCTTGAATTCGGTCTGGCCTGGGTGCTGTTGCTGCTGCGTACAGCGGCTCGCGATACGTCCCGGGCGGGCTGGGTAGCTGCTTACCGGTTCTGGGTGCGCGTGTTTGCGCTGGCACTGACGCTGGCTTCGGCCGTTGGTGTGTCGTTGCTCATTCAGACAGGCGGGCTGCTTGGCGCACTGGCTCAGCGTGCGGGCGACGTATTAAGCCCGGCGCTTGGCTGGGTGCTTGCCTGCTTTTTCATTACCCGTACGGCCTTTGTGGGACTCGTTCTGTTTGGGCATCAGCGCCTGCCACGGTGGCTGCATACGGGCGCGGTCGCTTTGGTGGCAACGGGTTCAACGCTGGCCATCTTCTTTCTGCTCGCAGCGCTGGCCTGGCTGCAAACACCCGCGGGTGCCCAGGTCTTTAACGAACAGTATGTACTGATTGACCCACTGCAGGCGCTGTTCAACCCAGGCCTGCTGGGTCATGCGCTGTTGTTTGCCGGCGCGGGCCTGTTACTTGCCGGTGCACTCATGGTTGGTGTCGTGGCCGGTCGCCAGTCGCGTCATCCTGCTGATGCTTCGCGTCAGCCTGTACTGCGCACCGGGTTTGCTGTGGCCGTCGCAGGCCTTGTATTGCATCTTGCTGGCATGGGTGCTCTGGTCGTATCAGACAAAAACCACCAGCCAGCCAGGGCCGCAGCGGTGGCGGGCTACTGGGACAGCGGTACCGCGCCCAATCTGGCGGTGGCCGGCTGGCCCGATGCCACCACCCAGAAAAACCATTACAGCTGGTCCGTGCGCAACGCTGCGGCTCCGTTTCTGGCGACAGATAAAACGGGCCAGTTCATCGGGCTGGACCAGTTCTCGGGCATGACCCCGCCGGTAGCGTTCATTTTTTGGTCGTTTCGCATCATCGTGCTATGCCTGCTGGCGATTGGCCTTGTCAGTCTGGCAGCCTGGAGGCGGCTGCGTCGGCACCGATACGATGTGGCCCGCTTGTCGCCGGGTCATTTACGGCAACTGCGCTTGCTGGCTCCCATTGCTCTAGTTCTTGCTGCCACCACGTTCGCATGGGTCCAGGCGGGCGCCTTGCCCTATGCAGTGCAAGGCACGATCACTTTCAGCGAGGTACTGTCTCCTATTGGCACGGCCAGTGTGGCTGCAGGGACGCTTCTGGCGTCCAGTGCCTATGTCGGGCTCTCAATCGCATTCATATTGATTTTGCGACATACCGCCCGGCATGGCGTCATCCCGATTAGCCGACACAGGAGGCGTGCATGATCAATACCCTGGCCGGGGCGTTAGGTCTGGCGCCCAATGAATCATTCTTCTGGCTGCCATTGCTTATGGCGGCTTTGTTGTTTCTTGTCGTTCTGGCAGCCATTGTCTTTGATGGTTTTGATATTGGGGTAGGGTGCTTGCTGCCCTTCGCAGACAGGGATCTGCAGCCACGCATGCTGTCGCTGCTGGCGCCGTGGCGTGACGCCAACGAGCTCTGGCTGTTGCTGGGCATGGGT
>DAHVSI010000026.1 GCA_027324645.1 Castellaniella sp.
GCGCAGAGCAATGGCACCCAGCATGCTGAAATACAGGGCCGGCCGGTTGTCGCCAATGACCAGGACGATATCGTGTGGGCCAACCCCCCTGGCTTCGAGCGCTGCGGCAAAAGCCAGAACGGTATCCAGATACTCTTGCCAGGTGTATTCCTGCCAGACGCCATGATCGCGCTCGCGCATGGCTACCTGGTTTGGAAACTGGCGCGCGTTGTCGGCTAACCGCTGCAGCAGGTGGTCATTTTCCTGCCAGTGCGGGTGCAGGCGTACTGATTCGGCATGCGCCGGGTCAGCGGAAGCTGCCTGGTTTTGCTGGACGACGGTGCTGTCTTGCTTAAGGGTGTGGTCAGTGTCAGGCTGCGTCACGATCAACCCTCCCGATATAAGCGGCCACGACTGCAGGATCACTGATGGCCTCGTTGGGGAGCCCTTCCTTGATTTTCTCGCCGTTGTTGAGCACGACCAGCCGGTCGCAGATGGCTGTGACCACATCCATATGGTGTTCGATAAGCAGGATGGTGAGGCCCAGAGCCTGGTGAGCATCGAGAATGAACCGCACCATGTATTCTTTTTCTTCCTGGTTCATGCCGGCCATGGGCTCGTCGAGAATCAGAAAGGTTGGTTCGGCGGCAAGTGCCCGTGCCAGCTCGACCCGTTTTTGCGTACCCAGTGGAATCACGTCGACCATTTCGTCGCGCACGCTTTCCAGTTGCAGCAGATCAATGATTTCCTCGACCTTGTCGCGGTTGGCCACTTCTTCTTTTTGTGCTGACCACCAGTAAAGCATGGCCGACAACACGCTGGGCTTCATGAAGTTATGGCGCCCCAGTAAAATGTTATCGAGCACGCTCATGCCCTTGAACAGCGCCACGTTTTGAAATGTGCGGGCAATGCCCTGTTGCGCAATTTGATGCGGGCGCAAACTGTTCAGGCGCGTGTCGCCAAAGTGGATGTCGCCACGTTGAGGGGGGAAAAAACCGGTAATGGCATTGACGGTGGTGGTTTTACCCGAGCCGTTGGGCCCGACCAGCCCCAGGATTTCGCCACGGGCCATGTCCATGGAGATACCCTTCATGGCGTGCAGGCCGCCAAACCAGCGGTTCATGTTTTTGCACGACAGGATGATTTCTTGACCGTCAGGGCGAGCTGCGGCTTGCATGTTGTCTTCCTCTGCTACGTTGTATTTGTTGCGTATATGTTCGCATTATGCATCGATCGTATAGGTTGCCCCTGCCATTTACTGTCGTGCTGCTGACAATGTTTCATGCCCCTGCATCAGTTGCCAGGCGTCGGCCCAATGCGGAAGGTGTTGGACACAGGTTAGGGCAGGGAAGCAAAATTAATGGACTGCAGGCGGCCATCACCCACGTAGGGAATCAATCCGTGTTCGCGTATTTTTTGGACGGTATTCTGCGCACAGCGTTCGTGCTCGGGATGGCAATAATCAATGGCAATGATTGGCAGGCGGTGATGTTCCCTTGCTTGGCGGGTTTGCTCCAGTAGCCATTGCCGGTCTGTTTCGGGGACGTCCACATAGCTGTTGCGGGCTTCATCCCAGCCTCTGAACAAGGATTCGAACGCCAGAGCGAATATGTCTTGATGGACATCGGGCAGCAACTCGAAGCCTCGATTCAGAATCAGGCGTATTCCGGGAAAACGATGACGCAAGGTACGAATCAGTTGGATCAGACCTTCCTGGCTGTCGCGCTGTGCTGATTCGTCCCGTGCCACTATCAGATAGGAGTCCAGCGTGTCGAGGAAAAACCCTCTGAACCCCTGATTCCACAGCGGCGCCACAATGTGTTCGGCAAAAAACTCCGGCCAGCCTGCCGCCGTCTGGTCAATGATCTCGGATGCCCACGCCTCGTTATGTCCGATCAGCCACGCGTCGGGGATCAAAGCGTAGTAATCGCGTGTGTTGGCCACTTCCCCCACGCTGACATAAGCAAACCAGCGGTGCTGATCATCCTGCAGGTCGGTGGCGTCAATAGGGGTGTCTGGATCGATCACAGCAAGATCAAACTGCCGCAGGCTTGCCATGTTCGGCTCGTCGCCGTAATAGAACACAATACTTTGCGGGGCGCCGTGCGTGTCCGTGTTGGCATCCGCAGGCACGACCGCACCAAGCAGGCCCATCAGGGCAACGACGGAGCTGGAAAGGTAGTGCGCCAGGGTGGCCCGGTAGCGTTGCATGGTCATGGCTTCTGAAGCATGTAAGTTTCGTAGGTAATGCGCTGAAAGCAGCGGTCAAGCGCATAGATGGATGCCAGAACCGTAATGACCAGCGAGGCGGCAAAGCCATATCCATAGGTATCGGGGCCGATAATGAGTGTGAGCCAGGTGCATAACCCGTTGGATACGACAAAAAGGGCGCTGAGCCGCAGAACAGTCTGACGCCGGTCAAGATAAAGCAATACGTTCAGGCAACCCAGAAACAGGACTTGCAGCCCCGCTGCCACCACATCTATTTTCAGCAGGGGAAAATACAGAACAGAAATACCAAAGGACTGCAATAGGCTGTCGCCCGCGGCAAAGACAACCAGCGTTACCAGGGCCTGCACTTTGAGGATTTCATACAGACCCTGGCGCGCGCTTCGCACCATATTGCTGTGCGCGCGGTCAATGTGTGACAGTCTGCCCCCTTCGCGAATGGCATCGTAATAAACCTTATAGCTATCGGCAAAGTCCGTTTCCAGCCTTAGCAAGAAGGCAGCCATACCGGGAATAATGCACAAATAAGCCAGAAAAATGGGCAAATCATAAATAATTGATGCCCGCAGCGGCCCGATGACTTGTTCGCCACTGGTTGAAAACCAGAACATGAATTTGTCGAGCCATATACCCAGATTAAACAGCACGCCAGTCCAGATAAGGCTGGGGTACCGGTAGGCCCGTGCCAGGGTGTCGAACGAGATAAATGCCGGGCCCGCGGCAGGGTAGCGGCGATGCAACACGACAATCATGCATCCCAGCAGCAAGCATTGCCCTATGACAAAGCCGCCCAACAACCCTTCAAGTCCCTGTTCATTAAGGGACACTGCAGCGATGACGGTCAGGCCGTACCCGGCAAAAAAGGCAAATAGTATGGCCCCGTATTCCTTGATACTGGCCAGGACAATGAGGCAAATCCAGATATTGCTGACCAGGACAAAACCCATCACCATGAGCACCCGGTACAGGGGTGATTCACCGCTGAACGCAAACAGCGCGGCTAGCGTGCCCAGTGCTCCCGCGGCTGCCGTGGTGATGAGCATGATGCCCCGGTAGTTGGGCAGGATGGACGCATAGTGTTCCTGAAACAGGCGGTCTGCAACAAAACGCGTGAGCAAAAGCTGCACCGTACCCGTCAGGATCAGGCTGGCTGCAATAATGTAAGTGACAGAGACCTGAAACTGGGTGATGAGCTGAGGGGGCGAGACTACCTGCAGACTCAGCATGCCAATCAACAAGATACCCAGTATTGACAACAATAGAGGCCCGGCACTGATGACGCCCGCAAAGGTATAGGCGGTCAGATCGGCACTAAGCTGATTGCGTTGCAGCAGGGCCTTGAGCCGGAAGCCAATGCCCGCCATGGTCAATGCTCCTCGACCGGTAGCGCCCGGTTTGTCAGCAGCTTTTGGTACAGATTATCGTAGCGTTGCTCCATGAGCGTGCTGGTGTAGTAGCGCTCCACTCTTGCAATGGCTGCTTGCTGGGCAGCGTGCCAAGTCATTGGTGCTTGTAGCAAATCGGTCATGGCGCTGGCTGTTTGTTCGGCATCGGCAATGGGCACGACCCGGCCTGCCAGGCCAAGCGCCTTGTCAGTAGCGCCATACCCCTCGATCAGCGATCGGCAGGCGCCAACATCTGTACTCACGGCAGGAACACCCGCGGCAAATGCTTCAAGCAGGACCATGGGCAGTCCTTCACTAATGGACGTCAGGACCAGCAGACTGATTTTGGGCAGAAACTCATCAATGCGCTGCACACCCCAGAATTTGATGTAACTGCGGGCATTCAGTGCCATGACCAGATCATGGCACTCTTGTGCGTATTGGGGTTCTTCGTTCTCTGGTCCAATAATCCAGCCTTGGAGGGCAGGCATGGTGTGCCGGGCGATAAACACGGCACGGATGAACGTTTTGACGTCTTTGATGGAAACCAGGCGGCCAATAAATCCAACGACGGGGGGCGTGGCTGAGGTGCGCTGCAGGCGCAGACTTGCGTAGTGTCCAATGTCAATCCCGTTGGGAATAATGGCCGTGCGTGCTTCCGGTGCTCCGTCGGCCATCTGGCGCTGCCGGTTACCCTCGTAGAGTGAAATGATGTCGCTGGCGCGGCTATAGCACAGCCGGCCAATGGACTCAAAAAAACGTATCCACAATGCTTGCAGATAGCCCGGCTCCGAACGGTCTTTTTCAAACGTGCCGCGGTTGTCCTTCACCCATTGGCTCTGCAACAGCTCTATTTTTCGTTCTTTGGTGTAAATGCCGTGTTCTGAAACCAGTAAAGGGATGTTTTGCCGCATGCTAAGCAGCGCCCCAAGCAGCCCCGCGTACCCTGTCGAAACGGTGTGGCACAGGCTGGTTGAAAGCATGGTTTCACTGATTTGCACAAGCTGCCAGATGGGCCGGTGGATCGTGCGCACTGTCCAGAAGTAGTCGGTGAAAGACGGATCGGTACAGTATGTCTCGTAGCGGTCACGGATCATGTTCCACGAGCTTTCTGAATACAGGAAGGCGTTTTCGTCCAATGAGCCGCCGGACAGAATCGTATGTACGAAATGTTGCAGCGACGAGTCCGGGCATGCGGTTGGCTGATTCACTCCGCGCAGAGCATCGTGAAATGCACCTACCTTGTCGAAAGTGTCCGGGTCCCCACGGCTGGCAGCCACTGGATGCGTATCGCGGGTTTCGTGGATGAAATGCTGCTCAAAGTGCACGACATTGGCGGGCAGCTTGAACACCGGTGCACCGTAGTCAGCCCGCTGGCCACCAATAAACACCAGGGCAAATGTGTATTGGGGAAATGCTCGGATAAGGTTGTGAACCCACGTTGAGACGCCTCCGTGCACATAGGGAAACGTGCCCTCCAGCAGCAGGGTGATGTCGGCAGACGAGGCGTGGCGATCCAGATGAGTTTTCATGAGTATCGCGTCCAGTATGTGATGGCGGATTGCAGCGCCGGCGATACGGTTCGATGCTGCAGTGGGCGAAGCATCGAGGCGATCTGGGCATAGTCTTTGCGTGCAAAGGCGTTTTCCGCCAGCCAGGGCAATACCTGTTGCAAGGGATACTTGCGAGCCGCTGCCTCGTGCAATAAGTATTCGGCCCGTTCCGTCTCGTTATTAAGCATGGCGCATCGAGCCAGAATAAACAGCATGAATCCGTCAGCCGGATGATGTTCGAGCACGCGATGGGCATGGTAGCGGACACGTTCCAGTGTGTGCTGACGTAGTTCGCCTTTGGTCAGATGCTGATAAACCAGCTCCCAATACAGCTCTGCCAGACGACCATGCAATGCTATCGCTCTGTCGTTGTCGGTGCAGGTGTCCAGTTCACCCAGTGCCGCGCTGATGCGTTTGACGATAACGCCTTCTGCCTTGTAGGCAATGCCATAAGAAAGGAGCCGTATTTCTTCCAGTGGATCGGACATCAGGTTACGCAAAAGCTGTTCTGTAAGCCTGACGGGCAAGGATTGCATGGCAGTGACTGCGGCCAGGCGTTCGTGCTGTGGGGCCCTGACATTGTGGATTCGAGCGCGAAGCCGCTTTCCATAGCCATGCAGACGTTTTGGGTGCATGCTGTCCGGATACAAGGGAGCCTTGACCAGCTGCGACGACAATCCGGCAGTGTGTTGCGGAACAATAAGCGGGGCAAGCATCATTGCCAGCATGATCAGCTGGCCGGCCGCCGGCATGAACAAGGCAAGCAGGAAAGACAGCACCAGAACATCCCGGCGTTCGGGTGTCGACCGCCGGGGGGTGAGTCCGGCAAACAGCAGACTGGCAATGCATGCGGCAACGAGTTGCAGTGCCAGTGCCTGATTCAGTGAGATTGTGGCCATGACGTAGCCAGACCAGATATGCCAGATGACCAAAAACTGCGAGACGAGAGCCAGCAAACCGGCAATAAGCACTAACAGCACGTTAGGCATGGTCATGGCTCCCTGATAGCAAGTGGCTCAAGCCATAGTCGGGCAGAGCGGCGTTCACAGCGGCGCGTCGTAGCGTGATGCCCTGCGTTAGGTCGACATTGCCTGCGCCGGGCAATGCCTCAATCGCTTGGCGCAGACGCACAATGTATCCGTCTACCCCCTCCTGCTCGGTCAGGGCAAGCAACAGGATGGCGACGGTCTGTCCGTTGTGCTCATGAATCCATAAATGGTCCAGTGCCCGATGCCAGCTTGTAAGTTGATTGACCACAATGTCGGCCTGCTGCCTGGAAGAAAAGACCAGCCCGACCAGGCTGGATACGACACCGGCCTGCTTTTGCAGACATCCCAAGCGTGCCAGCTGCAGCGCGAAGTCGCGGGGGCAGGATGGCACATGGTCAAGAACTGGCTGTACGAATGCTGTTTGTTCAATGCCGTCAGCATAGTAGGTGAGTATCATTTGCATGAGTTGCAGGTTGTCGGCGTTCAGGGCAAGAAAGGGCATTTGCCGTACGACCACGAGAGCCGTCATAGCGCCGCTGCTGGTCATGAGCGGGGCGCAAACAAGATGCTGTCCCTGACGGGCATCGGTGTCGCCCACGTGTGCAAGCGTGCGGCTATGCAGGCACGTCATGACCAGCGGATCAGTGCTGTCCAGCTCAAAGGGCGTCCCCATGGCTGCCACGCAATGCGTTTGGGGCACACCCTGGCTGACTAGAAACACCCCTGCCTGATTAAGCCGGCAGCATTGTGCCAACAGGTTGAGCATGGGTGACAGCCCGGCTCCGGGGTCTTGTGTGTTGACCGGTATGTCCTGCACTGATTCGAGTGCGCGTCGCAACGTCATGGGTTGTCCCAGGGCATCACGCTCGAGTTGCTCATGCGAGAGCTTGAGCAAGTAATGATTGTTGGTCAGACTGGCAAGGTTGTCGCGTAAATGCTGGCTGGTTGCCTTGAGCTGCCTTGTGCGGGCCAGCCAGATGTCACAAAAGTGCCCGGCCAGCAGGACAAAAGTGAAACCGCCCGCAAAAAAAGCAGTGGGAAACAGGACGCTGGGCTGCGTACCGTAAAAAATCCACCAGGCGGCTGCCACACTAAGCCCTGCGACTACGCCGATCAGGGCGCCATAGCGCAACGCAAACAGCAAGGCGGGCAACCATATCCAAGGGAAACCCGTGCGCAGCAACAAGGCATCATCTGGTCTGATCAAAAAGCAGCAAACCAGTACCAGACCCATGCCGACAATCGTTTCAACGATGGCATAGGGACGGATGCCTGTTGGTGCCAACTGGGAACCACGCGTGCTGGTGACACCGGCTGACCGATCCGTGCGACGCATGTGCGCAGGCGATTCGACGGCATGTGTGCTGTTCATGTCTACCCCCTTTGCTGCGGTGCCATGGTCAGGGGCTCAAGCAGCGTCTTGATCAGGGTCTGGCCGACGCCTGACAGACTGGAACGGCTCCAGCCACTGCGACTGCCTGTTGCGCTCCAGACTACTTTAGCTTCGTTGATATCAATGAGTTTGAAGCTGATGCCCGCGACGGGCTCGCCATCAAGTCCGACTTTGTAGCGCCATTCCTGCACAGAACCAGTCAGTGCGTAGCGTATGCCCTGGTCTTGGGCCCACTGCAGCGCTTCTTGCTGTATGCGGCTGGTGCTTCCGCTCATGAGCAGGTCTGTAGCGTCTTCTTGAGGATATCTTTGCAGGTCACGAAAACCTTTTTGATGTAGCAGGCTTTCGGCAATGCTTTGTACGCGGTGTCCGGCATCCGGTGTTTCGGTATGGTTGGCGATGGGCAGGAGCGCAATGTCGTCGGTGGCCTCAAAGTGTGTGCCTTGGCTGACATCAACGGTAGAACAGGCGCCTGCAAGCAGCAGAAGTACTGCGCAGAAGCAAATCTGCGCAAGCCGTAGGGTCGAATGTGTCATATGTTTGCTCCTGGTTGTGGATCATGCCTAAAAATAAAGTTGGTAGGACAGCCCAAATCTTCTTGTCCGTTGCCCATCCCCGCGGCGTGCAGCGGCATGGTGATAAAAAAAGCGTAAGTGGTCAGCGCCAATGACTGAGCCGCCTATACCCACGTCCACCGCAGGGCCCCATCCTTCATGGGAATCGTGTACGTAACCGGCATCCATGAATGGGCGCCACCTGTGGGACCAGACGTCACGGTCGCTGGTGCCAAAGCTGAGCATCAGGCCATACTGGGTGAAGTTGCGGGGCACGATGCTGGAGGCCGCAAGCGATGCGTCACTGGGTAAGAGTTTTTTGAAAGTGTGTATGTCGCGGTTGCGGGCAGAATAGATGCCGCGGCTGGCCGTTAGCCGCAGGCTCAGGTCGGGATAGGCGTGGGTCAGGCGGTAGCCAAGATCACCCGTCAGCTCCAGGCCACGACCAATCCGGTGGCGCTTCTGGTCCCGTATATGGCTTGCCTCGATGCCGGCCCAGGCAAACCAGCGTCTATTGGCATCCCACTGCAGGGTGGCTTTGGCAACATCTTTAACGCCTGCTACCTGAAGGGCCTGGGACAGATCGGTGAATTGGTTGATGCCCAGTTCGATGGAGGGGCGCAGCTTGCCTTGCCGGTTGAAACTGGCCTGCAGCGCTACGGTCTGGAAGGTATTAACGGCGCTGCGTGTGCCCACAGCCAGGGAAAACCGTCGATCAGGCGTGACATTGTTCAGAGTGAGCCGGGCCGATTGATCCCGACCCGGCACCCAGGCCAGCTGTTTGCGATCCGTGCTGCGCTGTTCGCGGTGGGTTGCCTCAAGCTCCAGACTCCACCGGTGTGACAGGGGCACCGATCCAAACAGCGTGCTCTTCGTGTACTTAAGCGAGTCCAGGTCGGAATAGATGGTCTCGGCACCGATGCCCGGACGGTCACGCATCAGCAGTTCAACCATGCTCTCGTGCCTGTCGTCATTATCTGGTGCTCCGTCCACCTGCTGGAAGATGCGCGTCTGTGCCTCCGGCAGACGTCCTGTCTTGACCAGTGCTTCGGAACGTCTTTCAGCCGACACCTGGCCGTTTCTGTCGTCTAATAACCGCACCAGTTCAGGCTGGTCGTTGTCTTCAAGCGCAAGAGCCAGTCTGGGTTCAGCCGGTGTCAGCAAATGATCGGCGTATTGCCGCGCCAGCCAGGCTTTTGCCCAATCATGGTGCTCGCCGCTTAGCGCCCAGGCCAGGGCGACGTCTTTTGCTGTTTTGCCCATGGCTTGGTCTTGATCGGAGGACTTGGGTGAGGCGTCGGCAACGTCTGGTAGGCCAGGGGTGTCGCCCAGCAAGCTGCGGGCCAGTTCATGGCTTTCGGGCGCTCGATTTTCACGGGTTAACAGGGCCTGAAGCATGTGGCGGGCAGGATCCCCCTTGACTAGCTGGGCAACCAGGACGGCTTGCTGGGCAAGCTGATCACGCGCTGTGCTTTTGTCTGGAGAGAACAGGACCTCGGCGTTTGGTTGTGTCGGGTCGTTTTGTTCTTCAAATTCGGCAATGAGTTGCTGTTGCTTGCGGTTGAGCTGTTTTAACGCCTGCCGCCTTGTGGTCCAGGCGCGCGATGTGTGGCCAGCCGATTCTTCTGCATCTGCCAGGGTCATGAGCCACAACGGGTCATCACCGTGTTGCATGCGTTGCTTGCTCAGGTAGCGCAGCGCACGCTCTGCATTGCCCAGCCGCAGTTCGGCAGCGGCAAATGGCCCCCACAGATCCGCATTGGTGCGCGCTTCAGCGCGCCAATCGTGCAAGGTGTGACGCAGTTCCGATTCCGTACCAAATTCAATCAGTGCCCACAGGAAGTTGATTTTTATGTCGTACGTCACATCAGGCATGGTGATGGCGGCGCGCCAGTCTGCGACTGCCTTGTCCCATTGCTGTGTTTGCCCATAGTAATTGGCACGGGCATTCAGCAAGCTGCTGGAATGCAGAAAGTAACTACGCTGCTCATCGGTCAGGTTATTTAACAGATGCTCAATGCGCTGCCATGAACGTGCCTGTGTGTACATCTGCAGCGCTGTCTGCAAGGCTGCCGGAGAACTTTCCTGCTTGAAGAACGTCTCGGCAATGCGCCCGCCATCAAGGGGACGCTGGCCATATAGATGCATCATGTCAAACAAGTCAGTATCGGTGGCTTTGCCGGTGGCCAGCAGCTGTTTATGGGCCCGTATCGCCTCATCGCCCCGGCGCTCGGCGCGGGCCAGTTCACTATATAGTTGCCAGTAAGGCGCGGTATCGGCATCCGAACCCACCTCATCCCGTACGTCCCGGAGAGTACTCAGGGCCGCAGCAGCGTCGCCCTGTGCATACAGCAGGCTGGCAAGCTCGGTAGCGTGGACGTGGGGCGCTGTGCCTGTATCAAGAAGCTGTTGGTAAACACGGGTTGCTGCAGCGTCATCCCCACTGCGGATGGCCATGCCGGCGTATTGTTCAAGCATGGCTGTTTGCTGGGGTCCGTGGGCACGGTCAAGAAAATAAGCCATGCCATCTTCCGGTCGGCCAATTTGCTCATACGCCTGGGCGATATCGTCCAGCAATGTTTCGTCGTCCGGATGCTGTTCCGACTGGTGTTTGAGAGCAGATAGCCTGGCATGCGTATCGTTGCGCTGAGTGGATAAGCGCAAAACATGGTCCCATGCCTGGGCATCGTCTGTGTGGCGTGCGTGGGTCAGCCAATAGCGCAAGGCTGTGCCCGGGTCATTGTTCCACTCCGCTACTTGCGCCAGGCGGGGCACCCACACAGCGCGCTCCATGTCGCGGTCCAGCGCTTCGCGGGCCGTTTCGACGGCATCGTCAAGCTGGCCACCTTCAAGAAATGCTTTGAATGCCACCTCCAGATCATCATCTTGCGTGTTGGTGGCCGTGGCGGCAATAGGCTGTATGGGCAGCTTGGCGGACGCTGGCCACATGGCGGTCTGTGCGGTCTGGGTGGCGGTGGGCCTGTGTACCGCCGGCTGGCCTGACCGGGCACCCTCATGCATTGAGGTCTGATCTTGTTGTCGAAGCTGGATCAGTCGCCGTGCGTAACGTGACATCAGGTCGGTGCGCTGGGCTTGCCTGGCAAGATCAATCAGGTAGCGTACCGTCGCAGCGTCGTCCAGCAGGTCACCGGCACGCTCTTCCGCTTCAACGCACGCCTGCTCAACATCATCCCCTTCGACAAACGCATCCAGCGCCGCCCGAAAATACAAGGCCTGCTTGGCTACCGAGTCGGCATGGGACTGTGCATCAAAGTACGCCTGGGCGGCATGTTCATATTCCTGGGCAGACAACAGGTGCTTGCCCAGTGCGTGGTACCAGTGGGAGGCGCGCTCTGTATCTTGCTGGGCCAGCAAACCGTAATAATGCGAGGCGACTGATACGCGCCCCGCGTGGCGGGATTTTTCTGCCAGCCAGGCCATGGTGGCTATATCCCAGTCAGTCTCGACAGACTGTTTAAGGGCCTGATGCAATGCTTGCCGAGCCTGGCTGCGCCGGGGATCTTCCTCTTCAAAATCGTAGGAATGCTGTTCGAGCGCAGTGAGCCTGAGCACTAGTAAGTGCTGTGGCTGGGTATCGGGTTGCTCTTGAAGCTGATCCAGCACGCGAAGAATGGCACTCCAGTGCTGGTCGCGCATGTGAATGGCCAGGAGAGCATTGAGTGCTTGCGTGCGGAGGTCTTCGGAGCTCAGATTACTGTGAGCCTGACTGTCTTGGGAAGAGTCGGTCAACATAACCTGCCGATGCTGCCACGCCGCAAGCCAGCTTTCATCATCATCCTGCTCAAGGGCCAGTTCCATGACCTGCTGCCAGGCGTCGGGGTTATCGCTAAGCTCGGCATGGCGATACCAATGTGTGAGTGCCAGCTCAGGCCGGTCATCCCATTGGGCAACCGTAGCCAGTCGGGCGTGCCAGGTCGTGTTATCGGCGCCCTCCGCAATGGCCAGCTGCGCGACTTCGATGGCGTCTTCCAGGGCGCCGCTTTCAACAAAAGCCTGATACGCGATGTCGTACGTCTCTTCCGGACTGTGTGCGTCCTGATGCACCGTTGTGGCAGCGGGGTCTGAACTGTCGAGCGCCGTTTGGACAGGCAGTGCTTCGCGGCGGTTTGCCAGGCCCGTCAGCCGGCGGGCATAGCCCACAACCAGGTCCCTTTGGTCTGCCTGGCGGGCCAGCGTCAGTACATGGCGCAGCGTGGGCGTATCGTCGACCAGATCGCCAATCCATTGGGCTGCTTCGGTGCTTGCCAGCCCCACCTTGTCGGCAGCCTGCAAAGCCTGGGTTGCTTGCTGAAAGTAATGGCGTTTGTGTGCCAGATCTTCTGATAGATCTGCAGCGATAAAGTATGAGCGGGCCGCCGCTTCAAAGGCCTGACCTTTCATGGCGGCATCGGCCAGCCGGGCCTGCCATACGGCCTGGGCGGTATGGTCATGGCTGGAAGTATGCTGATCACGGCTGCGAGGGCTGCCCGGCAGGCTGGCGGTTTCGCCCTGTGTGGCGGCCAGCGACAAAAATTGGGCCCGCTGTTGACGGGCGCCATTGTCGCTGGACAACGCCAGGCGACGTGATGCCTCCAGCGCGTCCGACCACCGGCCCAACTCAAGATATTGCATGGCCAAAGAATCCAGGTGATCGGGCGAGTCGGGTCGGACAAGCAGCCAGGCTTCAAGGTAGGCAACAGAGACGGGGCTGGCTGGATGGCGGGCCAGCATGCGAGCTTGATCGGCGGGGCGCGGCCATGAGGCCGCCAGCGTGATCACCACCGTGGCGGCAATCGATAACGCTACCCATGGCGGACAAAGACGTTCTTGTGGGTTAGTCACAGAGCACTCCTACAGTGTGCCAGCTCATTGGCTTTGCAGGATTCCCGGGTACGCGGATGCGCCAGCCCTGGGCCGTACGCTGTGCTTGCACATCGCCCTGCGATACGGTTGGATGACAGGTGGATGGTGCGCGGATTTCGGCCTCAGGCTGATAATAGCCGCCCAGCTCAAACTCGACGCTGCGACCGTTGCGCTGGAGATCTTTGATAAAGCCTGTTGCGTCGTGCACATAGGCCAAATCGTTGTCGGGCTGGTTGGTGAAACTGAACGCCGCCTGGTTGTTGCTGGCATGAATGTATAAGCCCCCCGGACCAGGCCGATAGCCGGCAAGTCCTGTGGCCTGTGAGAGCGCTGGCACGCCGTCACCGTGCCAGCGCCACTGCCGCAGGTCAGGGCCGCCCCGAACAATCCAGCCGTTGTCGCGGCGTGCGACTGAGGCGCGTCTCCATTGCAGGACCCGCTTGATGTAATCCGTGGCGTATACCGGCGATACAGGCTGATGCAGGGCGGCATCAAAGATTTCCCGTAGCGCTTTTAGTGACGCCTCTTTGGTGGCGGAATAAAAGTGATAGTAGATATTGAGTGCTTTGAACCGGATGGGCTCGTTAGTCATATCAAACGTTTCCAGCACCCGCTTGAAGCCATAGAACGGGCCCAACCAGTCGTTGGTGTAAACGTTTTCATTCATGACCGCAGCGTAGACCTGGTAGGCATCGGCCCCGTCCCCTTTGGAAACCCCGTAGGGGGCGATGCGTGTCCAGCTGTCGTTGCTATGCGTGATGGTGGTGGTCCCGCCATTCATGTTGAATACGCCCGCTGCGGCCGCTTTGCGCAAGCCCAGCTCCGGGGCCATGGCGTCACCCGACCACAGAAGGGTGCCTACTGTCTTGCCGGCTGGGGCCAATTGCTGATTAATGTAGTCAATGCTGCCGGAGATTTCTCTGTCCAGATCAAACTGGTAATTGGGCACAGGCAACGAAAATGGGTCTGCTTTTTCTTCAGCCGTTTGATAGAAAGGCTTGACGCGCTCACCGGTTTGATGGTCGATTTGGCGAAGAAAGAAGGGATGAGAAAAGGTATGGCTGGCTATTTCCACATTGGGCAGGGCAAAAATGCGTCGGGCCAGAGGTTCTAGTTCATCGCTAAGCTCAGGATAAGCCCCGGTGCGGGCGACTTCGCCTTCAATGACCGACACAGTCATGGGAATGGGGTAACGGGTCAGAATATGATCATGCAGCACCTCGCCGCTGAACTTGCCGTACTCTGGCTGAAATTCAGCCCGGGATACAAAGCCGTCCCCGTCTACATGAGTAAACATGAGTCGGCGGCCGTTTTCCGAGGTCACGTCCGGGACGGGCATGTCGGGTAGCCTTAACGCCTTGCGGAAAAATTCCAGCGGCTGAAAGCCCAGTCGATAAGCCCCCACGGCATCCTGGGACACGGTGGCAAACGGCGCCAGTATGTAGCCGCCCCAATTGGTCAGCGCGGCCGCATCGTACGCATAGTCGCCGTTTTCAAGACCGAGCAAGGTTTTGCTGGCGTCCTTGGCCTGAATACCCACAACAGCTCTGAGGTCGGGGGCCGGAAGAGCTTCAAACCCCATCAGGTCAGCCTGTTTGGTGATTTGAGCCCGCCCGCTTGTCGGCCTGGGCTTGGTAACCAAATCCAAATCAAGAGCCGTTGCAGCAGAGGCGTCAATGGTGAAGCCAAAACTGCCGGTCACGGCAACCGGCATGCCTTCGCGTATACGCTGAAGCAGCCATTGCTGCCATTGGCCTGGCTGTTTGACCGTGTCATCAAGCACGACGACGATGCCCGCGTACCGATCGGTGCCCACATGCGTGGGCAAGGAGTCCCGGTTCAAGTCCAGGTAGTCGATGTCGTAACCCAGATAATTAAGTGGCATGGCCAGCGTTTTGATGCCGGTACTGTCGTCCAGATGGACGTCTTGTGCCAGCGCTTGGACCAGCAAAACCTTGCGGGGCATGACTTCAAGGTGGCTGATGCCGATCGTGCCCAGGTCGGTGCTGGTGACATATGGCTGGACATTGTGTTCCTGTAACTGCTGTGCCACGTCTTGCCTGCATTGGCGATCTGTGCCGGGGCAGTAGTCGACCGCGACGACATGGGGCCCTGCATTGCGCAACTGCCTGATGTGTTCCAGCGCTTCATGTCGTGTACCTTCTGCGACACGAGCCTGTAGCCCGCTGTAACCCTGGCGCTGCCGATAAAGCGAATCGACAATGATTGTGTCCAGGGTGTTGGCATGGGCTTTGGCGGTGTCCAGATGATTGCGCACAAGGAGGTGTGCTTGGGGCTTTGCTGCGTGGACGGTTTTGATGGCCTGCTCCATGGCCGCGGATTGCTGGGGGGTTTCGTTAAGCAGGCCGGCCCCGTCATCAAGCAGGAACCCGCGATACCCCTTGGCCCAGTATTGTTCTATTTGTTTCTGGAGCTGGGCGGTTGATAGGTTCTGGGTTAACCGGATCCGGGCTGCCCATTGGGTGAGGGGGGTATGGGACGCGTCAGGGGGCGTGGCACGGGAAGGGTCCAGTACAACAACGTCGAACGCCTGCAGCAGTTCGACAGGCGGCTTGCTGCCATAGTACAGCGCGGTCTCGGGTGTCTCCGAAGTCTGTGCAAGCGCAGCAGAACAGAAAAACAGACAGCTCCACAGCACAGGCAGCCCTTTGCGCAGCCAGCAATATACTGCTGCGCAAATAGCGTGATTGAGCCCTGTTGTACGGCTGAGAGGCTGCTGCGTTGCTGCACCCATGATTGGTGCCCCCAGTGCTGCAGCAATGTGTTTAAGCCCTGCTACATTGCTGACAAGTTTAAGAATTGAAACAAATATGAATCAGAAAGTGCTGAATTGTGGCAGTTATTAATATTACTTTGACTAAATGGGAGCTTGCCACTTCGGGAATTCCCGATATTTAATACTTTTTTGTTCAAAGAGGTTCTTTATTCATATTATTAGTAATTAATGAACAGAATGAAAACATATGTAGGCACATGCTAGTATTATTTTGTGTAACAAAACTTGATTTGAATGGCTGGGTGTGGTGGCGTTACAGCTTGGGCGTAGGGTGCAAATAGCGTTCCAGCACGTCGCTGACAAAGGTGGCATACTGCGTGGCCTTTACCTGCTGCCGGGCATACTTGTGCCGCTTAAGGTACCAGTCCTGCATCATGGCCTTGCATGAGGAGGCCACCAGGCGTGGCTGCTCAACAGCAAAGACGTCTTGGGCTATGCCTTCCTGGATAATGCCGAACAAAATGTCTTCAATTTCCAGTTCAACATCAATGGCCTGTTTTTTGTGTACATCGGGCAGGCTTTTGGTTTCCATGAAGGAAAAATAAAACCACGGCTGCATCAATTCGCTAAGGAAAATGTGTGCCTTGATGGCCGTGCGCAATTTGGCGCGTGGACAGGCAATATCCTGCGTGTAGGCAAGCAGCGTCCGGCGTGTCAGCATGAATCCATGCGCCTGTATCAGATGCAGGAGGTCGTCCTTATTGCGGATATAGGCATACAGGCCGCCAATACTCAGACGGCAGTCTGCCGACAGATCACGCAGTGACATGGCGTGAAAGCCTTTGCTTGCAGCCAGCTTGAGCGTGGAATCAATAATGCGTACCAGGTTGCCTACAGCGATATCCTCGTTGCGCACGCGGATCAGGTCGCGGTTTTGATGATACAGCTCGCGGCAGATCTGGCGTTTGGACAGGCTCAGATCGGACTTGAAGGACGCGAAGTCGGCAATCATGGCGCAGACCGCCATTCAGGCAACTGACAGGTATCGATGCTGCGTGTCGGTATCGGCTCTTAGGTCATCACTGCTGGCAGTGTGTACCACTCGTCCCTTTTCAAGAATATAGGCCCGACGGGCGTGCTTGAGGGCAAAATGCACACTCTGGTCAGTGAATAGAATCGTGGTGGTGCGCGCCAACTGGTCGATAAGCTGACCAATTTGCTGAACAATGACGGGCGCGAGTCCTTCGTTGGGTTCGTCTAGCAGCAGCAAGCGCGGCTGGCTCATGAGCGAGCGGGCGACCGCGAGCATCTGCTGCTGGCCACCGGACAACGTGCTGCCATCCTGATTGGCCAGTTCTGCCAACATGGGGTATTCATCAAAAATGCGCTCGATGGTCCAGGCCTGGGTAGCGCCAGGGCGGCGATAGTCGCCGATCTGCAGGTTTTCGCGCACGGTCAGCCCCGGAAAAATGCGCCGGTCTTCCGGCACGAGGCTCATGCCTTTGCGGGCAATGCGAAAGGCGGACCGCCCGGCAACATCGACGCCGTCAAATAGCACCTGGCCGCGCCGGGGCGGTGTCAACCCAATGATGCTGCGCAGTGTTGTGCTTTTCCCGGCCCCATTTCTGCCCAGCAAACAAACTGTTTCGCCTTCTTCGATCGACAGCGTGACCCCCTGCAGGGCATGACTTTCTCCGTAATAGGTATGGATGTCCTTGACGTCGAGCATCATGCCGCATTCTCCTCGGATTCTTCGCCCAGATACGCTTTTCTGACATCCGGGTGTCCCTTGACTTCATCGGGCGTGCCCAACACCAGCGAGCCGCCCCGGTGCATGACCAAAATGCGATGGGCCAGGTCGAACACGACATTCATGTCATGTTCGGTGATCAGAAACGTGTATTGGCCAGTTTCTGACAGGCGTTTGACTAAGTCCGTCACCTGACGGGTTTCGCTGGGGGTCATGCCTGCGGTGGGCTCGTCCAGCAGGACCAGCCGGGGTTCGGTGGCCAGCACGACTGCAATCTCGACCAGACGCTTGTCTCCATAGCTGATCACGCCTGCACGCTGGTGCGCCAGATGCGACAGCGACAGCTGGTCTAGCAAGGCATCGGCTTTGTCCTGAACGGGTCCGTTGCGGGAGGCGACATTAAACCATTTTCGGCTGTCGCCGGTCAGGGCCGTCAGGGCAACCTCCACATTTTCGCGTACCGTCATTTCGGTAAAGATATTGTTGATCTGAAAAGATCGGGACACACCCAGACGGCTGATGCGATGTGGCGGCAACCCGGTAATATCCTGACCCTCAAAGACGATGAGGCCGCTGGTCGGTGTCATGCGGCCTGACAACATGTTGTAGAACGTTGTCTTGCCTGCACCATTGGGCCCGATAATGGCCAGTGTTTCGGTGGGGGCCACATCCAGGGATACATCAGAAACGGCGGTGACTCCACCAAACCGTTTGGTCAGATTGCTGACTTGCAGAATCGGGGTACTCATGACTTCTCCAGCCAACGATCAAGAAATGTGCCCAACAGGCCGCGACGGAAAAACATCACCATAATGGCCAGGATGACCCCCAGCACCAGCATCCATGCCTCGGTGTAGCTGGTAATAAGAGTCTTGAGCAGGACAAAAATGCCTGCGCCAAACAGGGGGCCCAGGAAGTAGCCTGTGCCACCCAGAATGGACATGAGCACAGGTTCGGCTGACATGCTCCAGTGCGCCAGTTCCGGGCTGGCAATACGCAGGAATGGCACCATGAGACCGCCGGCAAGCGCTGAAAATCCACCGGAAATGGTGAAGGCAGCCAGCCTGTAATGGCGGATATTGAGGCCGCAAAAAGCCACGCGCTCGGGGTTTTGCCTGATGGCCTTCAGGATGAGGCCAAAGGATGACCGGCAGATCAGATACAGGACGATGAGCGCGATGGCCACAATAGCCAATACGACGTGATAATAGACCGCCGGGTTACCCAGCATGACGTCGATGCCCAGACCCAGTGATTTGACCTGAAACCCTGAGATACCATCACTGCCGTTAGTCACGGAACGCCATTGATGGACGACCGCAAAGACCATCATGCCAAAGGCCAGGGTGAGCATGGCAAAGTAAACTTCGTCCAGGCGGACGCTAAGGTAGCCAATAATCAAGGCCAGCAGCACGCCAACCACGATAGCCACCAGCAGGCAAAGCAGCAACGGCCAGGCCAGCCATTTAAGCAGCATGGCCGTGGCGTAGGCGCCAATGCCAAAAAAGGCTGCATGCCCAAAGCTGAGCATGCCTGTGTAGCCAAACACCAGATTGAAGCTGACAGCAAACAGGCCCAGCACCAGAATTTCGGTGGCAATGAAAATATAAAAATAGGGGGCGACGGACGGCAGGATGATCAGGCCAATGCCAACCAGCACACCGACCAGCAACAACAGCAATTTTTTCATGAGTCAGCCCCTTTGCTTAACAGCCCGCGGGGTCTGATCAGCAAAACAATGGCCATGCCCAAAAATGGCAGAACCAGATGGATGCCGGGCAGATAGCGTCCACCAAATCCGTGCAGCAGTCCCAGTATCATGGCGCCCAGAAGCGTGCCTGGAAAGTTGCCCAGGCCACCAATGACGACAACAATAAAACTTTCGATAATGATTTTGTCGCCCATGCCCGGGTCGATGGCGCGCATGGGTGCGGCAATAACGCCGCCCACGGCGGCCAGCCAGGCACCAAAGGCAAACACGCCCGTGACAACCAGGCGGGTGTTGATGCACAGCACCTGGGCCATTTCGTGGTCCAGCGCGGCAGCGCGCATGACCTTGCCTGTACGGGTATGGTTAAACAAATACCACAACCCTGCCAGCACAATAAGGCCCACCATGACCACAAACAGGCTGTAGACGGGGTAGCTAATGCCGCCGGGAAGCAGGATGGCGCCCTCGAGGCCCGCAGGCGGTTCGACCACGTGAATGCCCGTCCCCCACAGCTGGCGTACCGATTCGTTCAAGATCAGCAGCAGGCCAAAGGTAAGTAGCAGGCTGTCGGTGATTTCACGGTCGTAGATAAACCGCAACATGACGCGATCGATCAGGACGGCCACCGCAGCCACAAGAATGGGTGCAATGATCAGGGCGAGCCAGAAGGACAGGCCAAACAGGGCCATACAGCTGTAGGCAACGTAGGCACCCAGCATGTACAGCGCACCGTGGGCAAAGTTAATGACGTTGAGCACGCCGAACACAATATTCAGGCCCACCGCTATGACGAATAACAGCAGGCCGATATCCAGGCTGTTAAGCAACGCCAGGGCTATTCCACTCATGTTGATTCCTGGTAATAGGGTACCGGCCACCATGCAGCGTCACAGGGACACTGCATGGTGGGCACGATGCGGTAAACAGCGTTACATTTTGCACTCGGCATCGACGTCTGGCGTGACTTCGTCACCTTCGAAGTTGCGTACATCAGCCAGTTCGCGGATCTTGAGCTCATCGTCCATGCCAGCGGTTTTACCCCAGGTGGGCCCGATAAGGCCCTGGTTGTCACCCTCACGCAGTTGCAGCTTGCCGGTGGGCGTGTCCAGGCTCATGCCGCGCAGGGCTTCGGCGATTGCCTCGCCGTCGGTGCTACCAGCCTCTTCAATGGCCTGCTTGTAGGCATAGGTGGCCACATAGGCGCCTTCGGCGTTGTAGCTGGGGGGCGAGTCATAGGTGTCGCGGTATTTTTTGACAAACTCTTTGTTGCGCTCGTTGTCATGCGAATCGAACCAGTAACGTGTGCCCAGCCAGACGTCCTCGGGCATTCTTTCGCCCAGGGCAGTCAGCACTTCGGTGGCGGCACCAACCGTCATGAGGACTTCAAAGCCCTGATCGAAAAAGTCCCGGTTGTTGGCCTGGCGGACAAAGTTGACCAGGTCACCGCCCCATAGGGAAATCAGGACGCCATCAGGCTTGGCATCAATCACACTATTGATAAAGGGGGTGAAGTCTTCTTCACCAAAACGGGGGAAGGCCGGATCAGAGGACAGTTCGACGTCAGAATCCATTTCTTCTAGATAATCGCCAAAGAATTCCCAAGACTGGTGGCCAAAGGCGTAATCGGGACCAATGGTCGTCCATTTCTTGGCATCGGTATCGGCGGCAACCAGGGCGGCGCCCTTCATGTTTTGATTGACGTTGACGCTGACACGGAACGAGTTGGCGTTACAGTCTTTACCCGTGACGTCGGGTGTGGCGGCATGGGTGATGATAAGCGGAATGCCCAGTTCGGGGACCACGGGTACCAGGCCCTGTGCCACGCCTGAGCTGTCCAGGCCCATCAGCCCAACAGCACCTTCCTGGAATGCCAGCTTGCGTGCCGCCTGGATAGCGGTGGCAGGCTTGCCTTCACTGTCTTCAAATTTAATGCGCAGTTCTTTACCCAGCACGCCGCCGTCTGCGTTGATTTCTTCAAGTGCGAGGCTGCTGCCTTGCTGGGCAAACTTGCCATACGACGAGGCACTGCCGGACATCATGAAGATGCCGCCTAAGGTAATGGCGTCATCTGCAGCGTTTGCGGCAGTGCCGGCACCCAGCATCCCGGCAATAGCCAGCGAGGCAAAAGTGCGCCTGAATAAGCGAGTAGTCATGTCTGTTTCCTCCAGTAGTGGTTAGGTTTGACGCTACGATTTGAGCGATTGCCTGAGCACATTCTTTTGTATTTTTCCGGTTGATGTTTTAGGCAGATCACCAAAAATAAAATGGCGTGGCACTTTAAAGTGGCTAAGGGATTCCCGGCAAAAGGCGATGAGCTCGTCTTCGCTGGTATCCAGACCCTCTTTTAATGTGACAAACGCACATGGGACTTCGCCCCATTTTTCGTCCTGACGCGCCACGACGGCGGCTTCCAGCACAGCCGGGTGGCGATACAGAACATTTTCGATCTCGTGACTGGACATATTTTCGCCGCCCGAGATGATGATGTCTTTGATGCGGTCCTTGATTTCGACATAGCCATCGGCGTGCACAACGGCCAGATCGCCCGTATGAAACCAGCCATCCTTAAAGGCTGCGCTGGTTGCAGCCGGGTCTTTAAGGTAGCCTTTCATGAGCGTATTGCCCCGCATTACCAGCTCGCCCATGGTGTGGCCATCGGGCGGCACGGCGGCGCCGTCATCCATGTTGGCAACCCGCAGGTCGTCAATGGCAAACAGGCCCACGCCCTGGCGCGCCAGCTTGCCGGCCAGTTGATCCGTCGACAAGGTTTGCCAGTCGTTTTGCCACACACAGAACGCAGAGGGTCCATAGGATTCGGTTAGGCCATACAGATGCGTGATGTCAAAATTGATTGTTCGGGCACGGTCCAGCGTAGCGCTGTGCGGCGCAGCGCCGCCCACGGCAAAGCGTACGGCCTGATCCAAGACATGCCCCTTGGCATGAAAATCATTAATCAGCATGTTTAGCACGATGGGTGCGCCGCACATATGGGTGACACGATGCTGGGTGGTTTTGGTGTGGATGGCGTCAGTATCGACCTTGGGCAGGCATATGTGGGTGCCGCCTATGGCCGTGACCGCCCATGTATAGCACCAGCCGTTGCAATGAAACATAGGTAAGGTCCACAGATAAACGGTATCCGGACCCATGCCAAACGCCATGGCGTTGCCAAGAGAAGAGAGGTAGGCGCCCCGGTGGTGATACACCACGCCTTTGGGCTGGCCGGTCGTGCCGGATGTGTAGTTCAGGCTGATGGCGTCCCATTCGTCATCGGGGCGGACCCAATCGTCCTGTGCATTGCCTTGTTCTAACAGGGTTTCGTAGCGGTGGACGGCCAGCTTGCCCGGCTCACCCGCGCCAGAATCGACCGCCACGGTGAGCGGCCGCTGATCCATACCGTCGAGCGCCTGTTCGACCACCGCCTCAAGGCCCGTGTCGTAAATGAGTACCTTGGCGTCCCCATGCTTAAGAATGTACTGCAGGGTGTTGGCATCAAGCCGGATGTTGAGTGTATTGAGCACGGCGCCGGCCATGGGCACTGAATAATGGCACTCAAGCATTTCGGCCGTGTTGAAACACAGCACCGCAACGGTATCGCCCTTATTGACGCCCACATCGCGAAGCGCCGATGCCATGCGTTTTGCGCGGGTAAACAGCTGCAAATACGTTAGCGTATAGCGATCGTCAATAACCGCAGGCTTGCTGGGATAGATGTAGGCCGACCGTTGCAGTAGCGTCAACGGACTAAGCGCGGAATAATTGCCAGGCCGCTTCTGAAGCTGGGCGTGCGGTGCTGCTGCCATGGTCTCCTCGTGGTGGTGTCAGAAACAAGCACTTATTGCGTATTTTTATATTGTGTTGCTTGATCTGATCATAGAACGATCGTTCTATTTTGGTCAACGGCTACCGTGAGACAGCAGGTGCAACGCGTGCGCCCTGGATGCCGTGGCGGCGCAGTGCATCAGCGACAAATCCACTCGCCTTTTGTTGCTCAACAAACTCAGACAGATAACTGGCAGCCTGCGCGGAGCGGGACCGGGGTAGCCCCATTGCCTGCCGGATAACCATAAAGTG
>DAHVSI010000074.1 GCA_027324645.1 Castellaniella sp.
CATGGCGCTAGCAGGTTGCTCCATGTTTTCACGCTCAAATCCGCGCACGGATCCTGCCCCGCTAACCGAGTATTCCGCATCGATCAGTGCCAGTGTGGCGTGGTCCGTGCCTATTGGTAGTGGCTCGGACTATGGCTTTGCGCCGCTTGACGTTGACGGCTCGGTATACGCTGCCTCACCAAGCGGCAGGGTGGTAAAGGTCGATACCCGGTCAGGGGATGTTGGCTGGCAGGCCGACACGGGTCATAGCCTGTCTGCGGGCGTTGGCTCCGATGGCAATACCACGGTCGTGGCAGCAGCCGACGGCACGGTCATTGCCCTGGACAGCAGCGGTCAGGAAAAATGGACCGCCAAAGCTGCCAGCGACGTGAATGTGCCACCTGCCGTCGGCAGTGATGTGGTCGTTGTACGCAGCGGCGATTACCGCATTCAGGCGTTCAGCACGTCTGACGGTGAACTGTTATGGAATGTTCAGCGTCCGGGGCCCGCTTTGGCACTCAAGGCCAGCATGCAAATGCGTATCGTTGACGGCATTGTCATTACTGGGCTGCCCAACGGCAAACTCATTGCAATTGACGCGCAAACTGGTGGCGTTCAGTGGGAAGGCACCGTGGCTGTCTCCCAGGGGGCAACCGATCTTGACCGCATCAGTGATGTGGTTGGTGCGCCCCAGTTGCAAGGACCTTTACTATGCGGCGTTGCCTATCAGGGCCGCATGGCCTGCTTTGACATCTCGCAAGGCGGCGACACGGTGTGGTCTCAGACCTTTTCCAGCGCCGCGGGCATGGCAATCGATTCTGCACAGGCCTACGCCCCTGACCAGCGCAGCACCGTCTATGCCTTTGGTCTGGGTGATGGCCACGAGGCATGGAAGCAGGATGCCTTGCGTAACCGGCGTCTGGCCGGCCCCGCTGTCGTTGAAGAAGCAGTGGCCGTTGGCGATTTCGAGGGCTACGTACACTTTCTGGACCGCGCCGATGGTCAGCTGCTTGGGCGGTTGCATGTGGGTGGCGGGCGCATAGTATCCCCGTTGGTTGGCACCGAGGATGGTGTCATCGTGCAAACGGGTAACGGCAATCTGATCAGGATCTCGCTCAGTTGAACACGGCTTTCAAACCTGTCATCACGCTTGTTGGCCGCGCCAATGTTGGCAAGTCAACGTTATTCAACCGGATTACCCGGTCGCGGGCAGCGCTGGTTGCCAACCAGCCCGGGCTAACGCGCGACCGGCATTATGGCGAGGGCCGTATGGGTCGTCAGCCTTTTATCGCTGTCGACACGGGCGGTTTCGAGCCTGTTGCCAAACAGGGCATCGTCGTTGAAATGGCCAAGCAAACCACGCAGGCCATTGCGGAATCTGATGTCATCATCTTTCTTGTTGATGCACGTGCCGGTCTTAACGCGCACGATCATGATATTGCACAACTGCTCAGGCGCAGTGGTCGTCCCGTGCTGCTTGCGGTCAACAAGGCAGAGGGGATGCGCCACGGCGCGGCAATCAGTGAATTTCACGAACTCGGGCTGGGTGAGCCATGGCCCATTTCAGCGTCTCATGGTGCTGGTGTGGCGGCACTCATCGATGAGGCGTTGGAAGCAGCCGTCGATGAGCCGCAACCTCTCCCGGCTGCGGGCTCTACCGCATCAACCGACGCACCGTCGCAGTCCGATCAGCCGGCGGAGTTTGATCATCGTATTCGTCTGGCCATTGCCGGACGGCCCAACGTTGGCAAGTCCACGCTCATCAACACTTTGCTGGGACAGGATCGCCTGGTTGCCTACGATCAGCCCGGCACGACGCGCGATGCCATCGAAGTGGAATTCGACCATGGTCAGGCACGCTATACCCTGATCGACACCGCAGGGTTACGGCGTCGGGGCCGGGTGTTCGAAACTATTGAAAAGTTTTCAGTCATCAAAACCCTGCAGGCAATTGAAGCAAGTAACGTCGTGGTGCTCATGCTCGATGCGCAAACTGAAATCTCTGATCAGGATGCGCATATCGCCGGCTTTATTCTCGAGACGGGCAGGGCGCTTGTTGTGGCTATTAATAAGTGGGACGGTGCCGACGACTATCAGCGTGAACGCATTATGCGCGATTATCACCGCAAGCTGCGCTTTCTGTCTTTCGCGCAGGTGCATACCATTTCAGCTGTCAACAACCAGGGCATCAGCGCTGTTCTTCGTTCGGTGCGCCGTGCTCATGCTGCCGCCTTCGCCAGCCTGTCCACGCCCCGGCTTACGCGCTGTCTGCGGGCTAGTGTCGAAGAGCAGCCACCACCGCGCAAAGGCAACTACCGGCCCAAAATGCGATATGCTCATCAGGGAGGGCAAAACCCACCTCGTGTCATTGTTCATGGTACAGGCCTGGATGCGGTGTCCGACTCTTACCGACGCTATCTTGAGTCGTCCTTTCGCAAACAGTTCAAGCTGGAAGGCACGCCTTTACGCATCGAATTCCGATCAACCCACAATCCTTACGTGAGATCACCGTGACCCGTTTGTTCAGCCGTACGCTTGGCGCGCTGCAACCTTATGTTCCTGGTGAACAGCCTGCCGAACCCATATCATTAAAGCTCAATACAAACGAAAGCCCGTTTGGGCCTTCGCCGCTCGCACTCGAAGCCATTCGCCAGGCCGCCAACAACGATCTGCGCCTGTATCCCGATTATCAGGCGCAGGATGTGCGCGATGCTATTGCTGACTACAACGGCATCAGTTCAGCCCAGGTGTTCATAGGCAACAGTTCCGACGAAGTGCTGGCACATGTGTACAAGGCCCTGTTTCAGCGTGATGGCGTTGTGCTTACCCCCGACATTACCTACAGTTTTTATGTCACGTACGGTGCAATGTTCAATGTTAAGCAGAAGCAGATTCCGCTGGCCGACGATTTTTCCATTGATACCGCTGACTACGTTGTTGATCATGGCGAGCCGGTAGCAGGTGTGATTTTTGCCAATCCCAATGCACCAACAGGACGGGTCATGGGCCTGCAAGAGATCGCCGACATTGCCCAGGCGTTCCCTGAGTCGGCCGTTGTGGTTGACGAAGCCTATATTGATTTTGGCGGCGAGTCAGCAGTGGGCTTGCTTGGCCAACTGGACAATATTGTCGTGGTGCAAACATTATCCAAGTCACGGGCGTTAGCCGGGTTGCGTGTTGGCTACCTGATGGCTTCTGAGGCCGTCGTCGAGGCGCTGGGCAGGGTCAAGGACAGCTTCAACCCGTATCCGCTAGACAGGCTGGCCATGGCTGGCGCGGCAGCAGCCATTCGCGATACAGATTATTTTGACCAGACCCGACAGGCGATTATGGATGCACGCCAGGAGCTCTCCGAAGATCTGGAGGGCTTGGGCTTCAGTGTATTACCTTCTGCAACTAATTTTGTGTTTGCGCGGCACCAGCAGTTGGACGCCGCAGCCATCCAGAGGGCGCTTCGGGAGCAAGGTATCCTTGTACGGCACTTCAGCCATCCGCGTATCGAACAGTTTTTGCGTATCACTGTGGGAACTTCTGACGAATGCAGGCATCTATGGAAGGTGTTGGCAGATATTCTGCCAGGGTTGGGCTGACGGTTTGTCAATCAACAAGCGTGCGTATTCAGGGAAAACCCTGTAAAGTATGGGTATTGGTTTGCCGTCAACCTCTCGTTTCGTCATTTCAAAAACAATATGGAGCCAAGCTAATGAGCAATAAAGGGCAAGTTTTACAAGACCCATTTCTGAACGCTCTGCGCAAAGATCACATCCCAGTATCTATTTACCTTGTTAACGGTATCAAACTTCAGGGCCAGGTTGATTCTTTCGACCAATACGTCGTCCTGCTCAGGAATACGGTCACCCAGATGGTTTATAAGCACGCTATCTCTACCGTTGTACCGTCGCGCCCCGTCAATTTGCAGTCTGATGAGACTGACTGATCCGCCTCTTTTTTCGGGTCAGTACCTCATACCCGCCGTGCAGCATTTGCCGGCGGGTATTTCGTTCGCCCGCTCGCAATGACTATGCAGGCAATTATCATCAGCGTTAATCTGGGCGATCCGGATCACGACGCTCATGCCGACGAATTCGTCATGTTGGCACAAAGCGCGGGCGCCACGATTCTTGATCACATTACTGCGCGTCGCTTGCGACCCGACCCAGCCCTGTTTATTGGCACGGGCAAGGTGAACGAAATTGCCTCGCGTGTTCAGGAGCTCAAGCCAGGCGTCGTACTGTTCGATCAGCCCCTGGGTCCGGCACAACAACGCAACCTGGAGCAAGCCTTTGGTTGCCGGGTCGTCGACCGTGTATCCCTGATACTCGACATTTTTGCATTGCGCGCCCAAAGCCACGAAGGCAAGCTGCAGGTCGAACTGGCCCAGCTACAGCATCTTTCCACCCGGTTAACGGGGATGTGGACACACCTGGAGCGCCAGCAAGGGGGTATTGGGATTCGTGGCCCTGGTGAATCACAGCTCGAACTCGACCGGCGCATGATCACCCGCCGTGTTCGGTTGCTGCGCGAACGCCTGGCAAAAGTGCGCAAGCAGCGTGGCACGCAGCGGCGCGCGCGTATGCGCAGTGGCGTCATGTCAGTGTCGCTTGTTGGCTACACCAACGCCGGCAAGTCAACGCTATTCAATGCCCTGACTCGCGCAGAAGCCTATGCGGCGGATAAACTGTTTGCTACGCTTGATACCACGGTCAGGCGGGTATGGGTGCAGGGCGCAGGGCAGGTTGTGGTTTCGGATACCGTCGGATTTATTCGTGACCTTCCGCCCACACTTATTGCTGCATTCCGTGCCACACTCGAGGAAACCGTCAGGGCAGATCTCCTGCTGCATGTTGTCGATGCTTCCAGTTCCCTGCGTGACGAGCAAGTTGTGCAGGTCAACAAGGTTCTGGCAGACATCAACGCGGACACCATTCCTCGCGTCCTTGTCTATAACAAGATCGACCTCACGGACCATAAACCCCGTGTCGATCGGGACGATCATGGTACGATTGCGCGTGTCCTTTTAAGTGCGCAGACGCGTGAGGGGCTTGAGGGCCTTCGTCAGACTATCGTGGAATTCGGTCAAATCGCAGGGAACAAGACGTTCAATGGCTAAAATTTTTAATTTAAATGATCCCGGCTGGGGGCGTGGCAATAACAATCAGGGGTCTGAGCCGCCACGGCGGCCGGACCGTGGCGAAGGGCCTCCCGATCTGGACGATGTCTGGCGCGACTTCAATAATCGCCTGGGCGCCCTGTTTGGGCGTGGTTCGGGCGGCAAGCGGCCTGGCAGCCCAGGCGGGCCCGGGGCTCCCATGCCACGGGGTACGCGTCGCCTTGTCATCATGGCGCTTGTCATTGCTGCCCTTGTGTGGCTGGGCAGTGGCTTTATGGTTGTACAGGAAGGGCAGGTCGCCGTTGTTACGCATTTTGGCAAATACAAAAAAACGTTGCCGCCAGGTTTGCAGTGGCGTCAACCTTACCCTATCGAAGCGCACGAAGTCGTCAATATCGCCCAGTTGCGTACCTTCGAACTTGGTTTCCGCAATTCGGCAAGCAATAAAGTTCTCCCCGAGTCCCTCATGTTGACAACGGACGAGAACATTATTGACTTGCAGTTCGTGATTCAGTATCGGCTTGCTCCCGATGGTGCGCCGTCCTATTTGTTCCGTACCAGTCAGCCTGATGAATCCGTCCGTCAGGCTGCCGAAACAGCAATGCGCGAAATCGTGGGTAAAAAGCCCATGGACTTTGTGTTGTACTCCGGCCGGACCGAGGTTGCCGTCGAAGTGCAGTCGCTGGCGCAAGAAATCCTTGACCGGTACGATACTGGCGTTCAGATCAGCACGGTAGCGATTCAGAACGTACAGCCTCCTGAAGAAGTGCAGGCAGCGTTTGATGATGCCGTCAAGGCTGGACAGGACCGCGAGCGTCAAATCAACGAAGGAACGGCGTACGCCAGAAAGATTCTGCCCGAGGCGCAGGGTCAGGTGGCCCGGATGCTGCAAGAGGCCGAGGGTTACCGTGCCAAGGTCGTGGGTGATGCCGAAGGGGATACGGCACGCTTTAGCCGTGTTGAAACCGAATATGCCCAAGCGCCTGACGTGACACGCGAGCGCATGTACCTCACCACCATGGGCGAAATCCTGTCTAACGCAAGCAAAGTCATGATCGACGCCGATTCGCGTAATAATATGCTGTATCTGCCTCTTGACAAGGTCATGAAGCAGGCGGCATCTGGTGATCAATCCTCTGTTGATGCCCGCAATCTCGCCCCGCTCGCCGGGGCCTCAGATAACAGTGGCTCATCAGGGGATTCAAGCAGCAGCAGTTCCGACCAGTCCAAGTCGTCATCCGATCAGTCTTCGTCCGGCTCAGGCTCTGGGCGTGAATCCCTGTTTGTCAGCCCGTATTCGCGCTAGGAGGCCATTGTTACCATGCAACGTTTCTTTCCGGCCCTGGTTGGCCTTATCATTCTTCTGGCACTGGCGTCGTCGTCAATCTTCATTGTTCGCGAACGCGATGCGGCTCTTGTCTTTACTCTGGGTGAAGTACGGAAAACCATTACCGAGCCAGGTTTGTATTTCAAGTTTCCCCCGCCTTTCGAAACTGTGACGCGTCTGGATAAAAGGCTGCAGACTATTGAAACCAAAGATCCAGAGCGTATTCAGACGGCAGAAAAGAAAAACCTCCTGATAGACTCTTTCGTCAAATGGCGTATTGCCGATCCCCGGCAGTTCTATGTCACATTCGGGGTCAACGATCGTGCAGCGGTCGAGCGGCTTCAGGCACAGATTCGTGACGCGCTCAACGCTTCCGTCAACGTTCGTACTGTCAAGGCAGTGGTTGCTAACGAGCGCGACACCATCATGAAAGAGATACTCACAACGGTCGAGGCACGCGCCGAACCTCTTGGCGTTGAAATCGTTGACGTGCGTCTGCGTCGTATTGATTTTGTTCGCGAGATTTCTGAATCCGTGTTCCGCAGAATGGAGGCTGAGCGCAAGCAAGAAGCCAACCGGCTGCGGGCTGGCGGGTTTGCCGATAGCGAAAGCATTCGTTCCCAAGCCGAACGTGAACGTGAAGAGTTGCTCGCAGAGGCTTATGCCAAGGCCCAGTCCATTCGTGGTGAAGGGGATGCCAGCGCTGCTGCCATCTACGCTGAAGCGTACGAGAAGAATCCTGAGTTCTACGCATTCTACAAGAGCCTGGAAAGCTATCGTGAAGCATTCTCCGACTCCGGTGATACCCTGGTTCTCAGCCCCGAGTCTCAGTTCTTCAGGTTCTGGTCAGCATCCAATGGTGACGGGTCCAGCAAGGACGACTAAGCGCTTCGGAGCAGCATAATCATGTCTAACTGGCTATTGCCCGAACGTCTGTCCGATGTCCTGCCTGTGCAGGCACGGCGCATCGAACAGTGTCGACGTGATCTGATGAACCTGTACCAGACCTGGGGCTACGAGCTGGTGATGCCGCCCTTGGTTGAATATATTGACTCCCTGTTGTCGGGCAACGGCAGGGCGCTTAATTTGCGCACCAGCAAACTTGTAGATCAGCTGTCCGGGCGTACGATGGGTGTGCGTGCCGACATGACGCCACAAGTCGCACGTATTGATGCCCATCTGCTTAACCGCTCCGGCACGACCCGTCTTTGTTACTGCGGCCCGGTACTGCATGCACGTCCGGCAGGCATGCTGGCCGATCGCGAACTGTTGCAAATCGGAGCCGAGATTTTTGGGTACGCAGGAGTCGAAGCCGATATCGAAATCATCGACCTGGCCATGCACAGTGTGCGTCAGGCCGGGGTTGAGCATGCCCGTCTTGATCTCAATCATCCCGGTGTATTTCGTGCGCTTATTCAAGCTGACGCCAGCCTGGTGGAGCACGCTGACGGTATCTCGGATTTGCTCATGACCAAAGATGTCCCCGGCTTGCTGGCTCTGGGACAGGAACTGGACGGCGCGCAGCCCCAGATCGTGCAGGCGTTGCTTGACCTGCCATCGCTATATGGCGGCGTTGACACCCTTGACCGCGCCCGTCATGTTCTGCCCCAGGTGCCTGGCTTGTCCGAGGCGCTGGATGAGCTCCACACGCTGGTTAATGTGTTGCCTGGCCACGACTTCAGTATTGATCTGGCCGACATGGGCAGTGGGTACGGTTACCATTCTGGTGTTGTTTTTTCGATTTACGCAACAGGCTGGCATGATGCATTGGTCAAGGGTGGGCGCTATGATGGCATGGGGCGCGCCTTTGGGCGAGCACGTCCTGCCACGGGTTTCAGTATCGATCTCCGCAAGCTCGCTACAGGCTTGCAGCCGGTACCACTTACTCGCGCCATCCGGGCGCCATGGGATAATGACGTCGACCTGTCGCGTTACATATCACAACTTCGTGAAACCGGGGAAGTTGTCATCCGCCTGTTGCCCAACGAGTTGTATGACATCGATGAATTCAACATTGACCGTGAACTCGCTTTCGAGAACGGTCAATGGACGGTAAAGGCAATTGAAGGAATATGAGTAAGAATATTGTGGTGATCGGCACCCAGTGGGGTGATGAAGGTAAAGGCAAGATCGTTGACTGGCTGGCAGAATCCGCGCAGGCTGTCGTGCGGTTTCAGGGCGGACACAACGCTGGCCATACACTTTGGATTAATGGCAAAAAGACCATTCTGCGCCTGATTCCGTCTGGCATCATGCACGATCACGTGACTTGCTATATTGGCAATGGTGTGGTCGTTTCGCCGCAGGCTTTGTTTAGCGAGATCGCCGAGCTCGAAGAAAGTGGTATTGACGTGCGGTCCCGCTTGCGTATTTCACCAGCCTGTCCCCTGATCATGCCGTATCATGTTGCCATTGATCAGGCGCGGGAAAAACGCATGGGCGACGGGCGTATTGGTACGACCGGTCGCGGAATTGGCCCAGCTTACGAAGACAAGGTTGCCCGTCGCGCAATCCGGATCCAGGATCTGTTCGACGAACATGTGTTCGAGACCAAGCTCAGCGAAGCGCTGGATTACCATAACTTCCTTCTGACTCAATATTATGGCGCCGAGGCCGTCAGCATTGACGCTGTGAAGGACCAAATGATGGACGCTGCGGAATCCCTGGGCTCGCTCGTGACCGATGTGTCCATCGCGCTGAAAAAAGCGCAGGCACAAGAGCACAACCTGCTGTTTGAAGGTGCTCAGGGTGCCATGCTTGACGTTGACCACGGCACCTACCCCTATGTCACAAGCAGCAATTGTGTTGCGGGGGCTGCAGCGGCGGGCGCTGGTGTTGGGCCGCAATCCGTCGATTATGTTCTGGGCATTGTCAAAGCCTACACCACCCGTGTGGGTGCCGGGCCATTTCCCACCGAGCTCACTAATGAAATCGGCGAGCACCTTGCCAATAAGGGGCAGGAGTTTGGGTCGGTCACCGGGCGACCACGGCGCTGTGGCTGGTTCGACGCCGCGGCGCTCAAGCGCTCTGTTGCCATCAACGGTGTTTCGGGTCTGTGCGTGACAAAACTGGACGTGCTCGATGGGCTCGAAAATATCCGCATCGGCGTTGGGTATCGGTATCGTGGTGAATTCCTCGATGTGTTACCCAATGGTGCGCAGGCTGCGGCAGAGGCCGAGCCTGTTCTGGAAGACATGGCGGGGTGGTCCGAATCCACCGTTGGCGTTACCGACTACGATAAACTGCCCGTTAACGCCAGGCGCTACCTACAGCGTATTTCCGAGTTGTGCGAAATTCCCATCGATATGGTGTCAACCGGGCCGGACCGGCTCGAAACCATCGTATTGCAAAATCCGTTGGGCTGATACAAGTCAGGAGCAACCATGAGCAGCCTCCCACCAAGCACAGACCGTGATTTATGGGTTAGCTGGGAACAGTACCATCAGCTTATTGAGCATCTGGCACTTCAGGTCCATGCATCCGGCTGGAAGTTCGATAAGCTTGTTTGTCTTGCCCGGGGCGGAATGCGGGTTGGTGACGTGCTGTCCCGTATCTACGATGTGCCACTGGGCATCCTTGCAACCAGTAGCTATCGCGAAGCGGCGGGTACCCAGCAAGGCCAGCTCGATATCGCACAGTTCATCACCATTACCCGTGGCACGCTTGACGGACGGGTGCTCCTGATCGACGACATGGTCGATACGGGACTCACATTTAACCGTGTGCGCGACCATCTGCTGGCTCAATACCCGGCCATCAGCGAATTGCGCACGGCTGTCTTGTGGTGGAAGGGGCATTCTCAGGCCACGCCTGACTATTACGTTTCACACCTGCCTACAAACCCGTGGATTCATCAGCCGTTCGAGGATTACGACAGCATCCGCCCGCATCAGCTGGAAGCCTGGATGCGTAAGGGCACACGGTCAACGGCGGTGTCAGACGACAGCGCTTAAACTGCCCAACGCAAGTCTATATCATATTGCTGCCAAGCATGCTAAAATGGTTGGCTGACAATTAATTTTATCTAATTTTTGGGGCCATTACCTACATGCCTACTGTTCGTCTCAGAGAAAACGAGCCGTTTGAAGCAGCGCTACGCCGCTTTAAGCGCACTGTTGAAAAAACCGGTTTGCTGACCGAGCTGCGTTCACGCGAATACTACGAAAAACCCACGGCCGAGCGCAAGCGTAAACATGCCGCTGCTGTCAAACGTCATTACAAGCGTCTGCGCAGCCAACAGTTGCCGACCCGCCTGTATTGATACCCGAATCTTTCATACAGGATCTGCTCGCCCGCGTTGCTATTGAAGATATCGTCGGGCGATACGTGCAGTTAAGAAAGGGCGGAGCCAATCTGCTTGGCCTTTGTCCTTTTCACGAAGAAAAAACACCTTCTTTCACGGTTAGCCCTTCCAAGCAGTTTTATCACTGCTTTGGTTGTGGAGCCCACGGCAGTGCCGTGTCGTTCCTCATGGCGCATACCGGTGCCACCTTTCCTGAAGCAATTCGCACACTGGCGGGAGAGGTGGGGCTGACGGTGCCGCAAGACGCCAGGTCACCACGTCAGCGCGAGGCCGATCAGCGGCGCAAAACAGAGCGCTCGTTACATCAGCAAGCACTAGAGGCTGCGCAGGCACACTACCTGAAGCAGCTCAAAGCGTCCCCTCAGGCCATTGCCTATTTGCGTGGTCGTGGCTTGTCCGGAAAAACGGCTGCCTATTACGGGCTGGGCTGGACCGGCCAGGGCCGGCGGCCTTTGGCTGCAGTAATGCCCGATTACGAAAGTGCCGCGCTGGTTGAGTCGGGTCTGGTCATCGAGACAGAAGAGGGCCGCCGTTACGATCGCTTTCGTGATCGCATCATGTTTCCCATCCGCAATCGGCGCGGCCATCTTATTGGATTCGGCGGCCGCCTGATAGACAAAGGCGAGCCCAAATACCTGAATTCACCCGAAACCACACTGTTTTCCAAGGGGCGCGAGCTCTATGGCCTTTGGGAAGGCCGTCAAGCGATTCGTCAGGAGGGGCATGTGCTGGTGGTCGAAGGGTACATGGATGTGGTTGCCCTGGCCGAGCAAGGCCTGGGCAATGCGGTTGCCACCCTTGGGACCGCTACGACGGACGTCCACATACAAAGCCTGATGCGTGTATCTGACCGCATCGTGTTTTGCTTCGATGGTGACGACGCCGGGCATCGTGCAGCCTGGAAAGCGCTTGAGACCTGTCTGCCTCTGCTGCGGGACGACATTGCTATCCGGTTTTTGTTTTTGCCGGATCAGCATGACCCCGACTCCTATATACGGGCATACGGCGTCAAGGCTTTTCGTGCACATATTAACGAGGCACGGGCGTTGTCGCACTATATGCTCGATACCCTGGAGCATCGCCACAATATGGACGAACCAGAGGGTCGGGCCGCCTGTGTGCACGAAGCAGCGCCTTTGCTTGGCCAAGTACCCAAGTCTGCACTTCGCATTCAGCTTGAGGGGGACTTTGCACAGCGAGTCCGTCTAACACCAGACGAACTGGCCATGATGCTCGAGCGTGCTGCAGGTTCACAGCGTAGGACAGCAGTGCAACACCACCGTGCAGAACCCTTAGCCCCGTCTGTTGATTCAGGGACTTCGCCTGCTCCTATGGCATCTCATGCGGCATCGGCTGTGCCCTATTCGCACACTCCGCCGCGCAGACGGACACGGCAACGTGCCGTCACGCCTATGGCCAAACGTTTATTGCGTCTATTGCTAGCGCATCCTCATTTGGCAGACAGTGCTGGTGATCAACAGCTTGAAATTTTGGCCAATAGCCCCCACTTGGTACTTGTGCGAGACTTGATTACACTGGCTAACGTTAGTGGAGCGCGCCATGCAGGCGCTTTGCTACAGGCTCTTGAGCCGGGTTCCGACCTGGCCTTAGTACTGGAGCCACTAGCAACTGAGCTCTTGACTGAAGAAGACCTACCTGACCCTGATACCGAATGGAACGATGCGCTGGGTCGAATCGAGCGCGAAGCCATCAAAGCCGAACAGTCGGCACTTGTACAGGCTGGTCTTCACGATGAAGTGTCCCGCAAACGTTACCAACAGCTCACGCGTCAGTTGGCTATGCTCAACGCTGCCACAACGCGTGAAACACAGTAAAATGGCAGGTTTTTGCGAGCGTTTTTGGCTGGTGCGTCCGGTTGAAGCTTGCATTGCCTTCCACGCCCGATAACTACAGCAGGCCTTGCAGGCAGCTGATCGCGTTGCAATTACGGAACTATCTATGACCCAAGATACTGGCAAAACCCCCACAGCAGCCAAAAAAGCTGTCAAAAAAACTGGTGCATCTGCTGCCAGCAAAGCAGCCGCATCCACTGATTCGGCGCAACAGGATATTGCCACACAGCAGACGGCCACTACTGCCGCTGCCAAGAAAGCGGTGAAGAAAACAGCAGCTAAAAAGACTGCAGCCAAGAAAACCGCCGCCAAAAAAACTGCTGCCAAAAAAACAGCAGCAAAGAAAACAGCTGCGAAAGCGGCGGCTAAAAAAACTGCAGCCAAGAAGACGGCTGTGAAAGCTGCTGCTAAAAAAACCGCCGCCAAGAAAACTGCAGTAAAGAAAACGGCTGCCAAAAAGGCGGCTAAAAAAGCCGCAGCCAAATCCACGGGCCGCCGTCCAGGCCGCCCGGCAAAAAGCTCCTCCGTCCTTGACGACATGGGCGATTCCGGAGAGGTCATCCCAGAATTGCCAGCACTTCGCGGTGCCAAGCGCGGCAAGGGCGGCAAAGATGCCGTTACGTCGCGCAAGCAACTGACGCCGGAAGAGCAGGAGGCACGCCGCAACCGGCTTAAAGTGCTGATCCGCATGGGTAAAGAGCGTGGCTATCTTACCTATGGTGAAATCAACGACCATTTGTCCGATGATCTGATTGACGCTGAAGCCATTGACGGCATTATCAGCACGTTCAGTGATATGGGCATTTCGGTTTACGACCAGGCTCCTGATACCGATTCGCTGCTCATGAGCGACAACGTAACGATGGCTACCGCCGACGATGACGTTGACGACGAAGCCGAGGCGGCATTGACCACAGTCGATTCCGATTTCGGCCGTACGACTGATCCGGTACGCATGTATATGCGTGAAATGGGTACAGTCGAATTGCTCACGCGTGAGGGCGAGATTGCCATTGCAAAACGCATTGAGGATGGCCTTAAACACATGGTCATGGCTATCTCGGCATGTCCGACTACGGTCAACGAGATCCTGCAGCATGTGGCACGGGTACGTGCAGGCGATGCTGAAATCAACGAAGTGGTTGATGGACTTATTGACGACGACGGAGAGGAATACGCAGGTTCGGGCGTGACGCTCGAAGGCGAAGAGGGCGACGGGCCTGCTGGTGCCATGACCAGCAAGCAGATCAAGCATCTGCGGACCAAGGCACTCAAAAAATTCGAGATCATCGCTGAGTGGTTCGATAAGATGCGCATCGCATTCGAAACCGACGGCTACAGGGCGCCCGACTACATCAAGGCCAAGCAGATTATTCTTGATGAACTGATGGGCGTCAGGTTTACGGCCAAAATGGTCGAGAAACTGGCTGACAGCATGCGCGAACAGGTGGCAGAGGTTCGCCGTCTTGAGCGCACAGCCCTTGAGGTTTGTGTCAGACGCGCTGGCATGCCCCGTTCCCATTTCATCAAGGTGTTTCCTGGCAACGAAACCAATCTTGACTGGGTGCTCGAAGAAGTGGCGGGTGGCCATCCGTATTCCGAAACGCTCGAGCGCTACATTCCTGATGTCCAGGAAATCCAGCAAAACTTTATTGATCTGCAGCGTCGCGTTGTGCTTCCACTGCAGGACCTCAAGGCAGTCAACAAGCGTATGGCAACCGGCGAGGCCCGGGCACGCAAGGCCAAACGTGAAATGACCGAGGCAAACCTTAGGTTGGTGATTTCCATTGCCAAAAAATACACCAATCGTGGCTTGCAGTTCCTGGACCTGATTCAAGAGGGCAACATCGGCCTTATGAAGGCGGTGGACAAGTTCGAGTACCGTCGTGGGTACAAGTTCTCCACCTATGCCACATGGTGGATACGTCAGGCCATAACGAGGTCTATTGCCGACCAGGCGCGCACAATCCGCATTCCGGTCCACATGATCGAGACGATCAACAAAATGAACCGGATCAATCGTCAGATATTGCAGGAAACGGGTGTCGAACCCGATCCGGCCACGCTGGCGGTAAAAATGGATATGCCCGAAGACAAGGTCAGAAAAATCCTCAAGATTGCCAAAGAGCCAATTTCCATGGAAACGCCCATTGGTGATGACGACGATTCCCACCTGGGCGACTTTATCGAGGACACGGGAACCGAGTCACCTTCGGAGTTTGCGTTGCATGGCTCCATGCGTGATGTGGTCAAAGAAGTGCTCGATTCTCTCACGCCCCGCGAGGCCAAGGTGTTGCGCATGCGTTTCGG
>DAHVSI010000105.1 GCA_027324645.1 Castellaniella sp.
AACTCGGTCGGCATCCATGCCGCGGACATTCACACTGTTGTTTTGTCGATTAAAGCTGATACCAGGCTCGCCCCGCTTGGAAAAGTCAGTCCAGTTATGGATGTGGCGGTGTTGTAGCTCGTCAGAATTCAGTGTGCTTGACCCAGGATATTCATTGAACCCTTGCTCCTGACCATAGACTGTAATGGCATTCAGTTGATTGATGGTTTCAGTGTGGTCTGCTGCTTGGGAGTATGCTCCTGGCGGGAACGCAGCGGCTATCACAGTGGCTGCTCCTGCGCAGCTTCTTCGTAGTGAAAAATTCATGTCTAAAGCCTTATGATTAACACGAACGGCAAATGATAATCGTTCGCGTTCTCATTCGCTATATGGGGTTTTCCCTTAAGAATTTAGCTCTGATGGGTTAGTTTCTAAATGCAATCAAGAATAATTATCATTTGTGGTACGATTTCATCTTGACCCTTAAATAGGTGTGCACAATCGCCGCGGGTCTTAGTTGTTAAGCAGTGCGGATTTCGCCAGCCATTGTTGCATCATGCCTAATCATCCATATGCCGTACCAATAAAAAAGAAGCGCTTTTTTACAGCAAAAAAAGCCGGCTTGGTGGCCGCGTTGGGTTTGCACGCGGCTTTGCCGCTGGCGGCCCTGTTTAGTCCCGCGGCCCAGGAAATGCCTGATATGGGGGCAGCAGGCGGCGAGTCTGTTCAGTATGTGGATTTGGACACGATAGGCGAGCCAGAACCGGAATCAGCGCCCAATAATCCCGAGCCCGACCCACACGAGACAGAAGAACCAGACGATAATACTGCAGAGCCAGAGCCAGAGCCAGAGCCAGAGCCAGAGCCAGAGCCAGAGCCAGAGCCAGAGCCAGAGCCAGAGCCAGAGCCAGAGCCAGAGCCAGAGCCAGAGCCAGAGCCACAACCCAAGCCAGAACTCCGGGAGCAGCCGGCCCCGACAGAACAACCTTCTGAGCCGGACACCACCGACAACGTCGAAGACAACGAACAGGCGGAAGAAGAAACTGGTGCCGAGGACCAGGAAGCACAAGAGGCCGCCGGGTCCCAGGCCCCGGACGAGGCCAACCAGGACGACGGCCCCCGGCACATTTCGGCGGCCGACTATCTGGGCCGGCGCCCCAATCCTGTGTATCCGCGTCGCTCACAGCGTATGCAGGAGCAGGGGCGGGTGGTCGTTCGTGTGCTGATCAATGAGGAAGGGGCGGTCATCAACGCCTCAGTCCAGCAAACGTCCGGCCACGACAGGCTGGATCAGTCCGCGTTGAAGGCTGCAAAGCAGGCCCGCTTCAAGCCATACAGCGAAAACGGTGCGCCACAGCAGGCGCTGGCCGATATTCCATTTGATTTTGTCTTATAGGAAATGACCCATGTGGGAAATGTTCGACACCATCATGACGCAAAGCGACTGGGTAGGCAAAGGCCTGTTCGGGTCGCTTATTCTGATGTCATTGATCAGTTGGTATCTGATCTTCAGCAAGCTCATCATGAACTACTCGCAGCGTGGGCGATCCAAAAAATTCCACCGCGAGTTCTGGGCAGCCAGTTCGCTGTCTCAGGTGGAAAATGAGATTGCCACCCATGGCGCATCGGAGCCCTTTGCGCATCTGGCCAGCCATGCCATTCATGCGCGCAACCATCACGCCCGCTATGGAGCCATGAAGCTGTCAGAAAAAGGCTCGACGGCAGAATTTGTGATGCGCATTATGCGCAAGGTCATGGACGAGGAAACCGCCCGGCTGGAAAACGGCCTCACAGTGCTGGCTTCGATTGGCTCAACGGCACCCTTTGTGGGCCTGTTTGGCACGGTATGGGGGGTATACCACGCCCTGGTTGGCATTGGTATGGCCGATGGCGTGACCGTCAATACCATTGCCGGCCCGGTGGGCGAGGCACTGATCATGACTGGCCTGGGTCTGGCCGTCGCCATTCCTGCTGTCCTGGCCTACAACGGCTTTGTACGCAGCAACCGGGTGTACCTGGCGCGCCTGGACGGCTTTGCCCATGACTTGTTCACGCTGCTGACTACCGGGCATTCGCCGCGGGCCAATGCGTCGGAGCAAACTCCGGTTGTAGAGCCTGTTGACGCAGCTGTACCAACCGCGGCCTCACAGGAGGGATAAGACATGTCTTTTGGCAGTTTTGATAATAGTCGCGCGAGTGCGGGTGGCGGATCAACGCTGTCCGAGATCAATATGGTCCCGCTTATCGACGTCATGCTGGTGCTGCTGGTGATTTTTATGATTACGGCACCGTTGCTGAGCCACTCGTTGCAGATTGATTTGCCCAAGGCGAGTACCACACCCATTGAAGAGGATCCGGAAGTGATTGATGTGGCGATTGACTCACAAGGCCGCATGTTTTGGAATGAAGAGGCCATGGATCCCGCGTTGTTAGATACCCGCTTTGGCGAGGAGGCGGTTCGCGACCCGCAGCCCGAGTTACGCTTGCGGGCTGACCGCGAAACACGCTATGAGGTACTGGCTGAAATTATGGCGAGTGCCAAAAAGGCGGGACTGAAGAAAATGGGATTTGTCACGCGCCCGGACAGTGCCGGCGCAACAGACACGGTAGCTGGCGAGCCAGCCGACTAGTCCCAAGGATTGCCGGCCGGCTGGCGCCAGGTGCTGGTTACGTGATTAGTCGGCGGGCATGGTAATCGTGGTCTGGCGCAAGATACCGCCGCCGTCCACACTACCCTCTGTTTGTACATCCGTAGAAGACATCAGGTTCATGCAGTCTTCACGCTGTACGCCCGTCAAGCCTTCGCAGCGGGCCCGCTGGTTTTGCTCGATGGAGCCCGTGTCGGCAGAGTCCCGTCTGCCACTGCGCGATTCCTGCAAGACGGCACCGGCATCACGCAGACAGTTTTGTTCGTCAATGCCTGGCTGTCCGCTGCGGCAGTATTCCACATCCTGGCGGTACTGCTCCTGGGGTGACAGGCCATCTCCATTGGCGGCCAGGGCGGGGCCAGACACCATGGCAGCGGCGACCAGAGCCAGGGCGGCCGGCAGTGTGGCCCCAGGCATGCGTGAAAGGTAGTGCTGTGTCATCGTCTGTTCCTCCTGTCTTGACTTGAAGATATGACATCTGGCTCACTTGGGCCAGAAAGAACTTGTCCACGCTTTATTTTGCGCCGGATCGCGGCCCGCATCAACAGGATGGCTGTAACTGGAGATGTAATAACCAGCAAGACGGTAATGATTAGCTGATGCAGGACAATGCGGTGTTCGACGTACGAAGCCAGCAACATGGAGGCCACCAAAATGCAGAATACGCCCAATGTGTTGCCCATGGTCGGGGCGTGCATGCGGCTGTAAAAGTTAGGCAGCCGTAGCAAACCCAGCGTTCCGGTCAGGGTGACCAGGCCGCTGATGACCAGCAGGATAGCGCTGGGAATGGCTATCCACCAAGGTAGGGAAAGGGCGCTTTGCATTCGTGTCTCCGCGCTATCACTAAACGTTACAATAGAGGGGGCGTTGGCGGCCGGCAAGAATCATGGCTCGATGACCTCACCACGCACCAAAAACTTGGCCATCGCCACTGAGCCCACAAAACCAAACATGGCCAGGACCAGGGCTATATCAAAGTACAGCTCAACACCAAACTGCACGCCCAACACCAGCAGCATCATGAGCCCATTGATGTACATGGTGTCCAGGCTCAGCACGCGGTCGGTAATGTCCGGGCCGCGCATCAAGCGCACCGTGGCAATGGCCAGCCCGATGGTGTAGCAGCCTAGCGCAAAGCCGGCTGCCCAAAGCACAAGCGTATTCATTCAAATATCTCCTGTAAAGGCTTGGCATACCGATACTGTATGGTGTGGCGCCATGCCTCTTCGTCTTTCAGGTCCAGCACGTGCAGGATAAGTACATTGTCTTCTTCTGAGTAATCGGCCCAGACCGTGCCTGGCGTATAGGTAATAATGCAGGACAGCGCCGCCAGCGCATGCGGATCAGTAATCTGCAGCGGGATTCTTAAAAAACCGGGTGTGGCACCCGCGCGGGGCCAGTTCCACACCAAAATACCCACAGCCACGTTGGACTTGGCGATGTCGACGGCCACATGCCAGATCAGGCGCAACGCGACCAATGGCCGCTTAGGGTAGGCGCGCAGGGGCCGCAGCAGGCCAGATAACCAAGTGAGCGTTGCCGCCAGCACCACCCCCAGCACGATGACTCCGGCATTGCGGGTGTTGTTAAGCAGCAGCCACACCAGCAGCAAAAAAACAGGCAGGACAAGAATTTGTCTTAACCGTTTCATGGCTGGTCCCCGTCGGAACTGTGGCGTGCGGGGTGCTCATTAAGCACGGCGCCAATATAAAACGTGGGCTGGCTCAGGTACTGGGCGGTGGTATCCATGTAGCGCATGACTGGCCCGGCCCAGATGGTCAGGCCAATGCAGGCCATGATCAGCAGGGCAACGGGCCCCGCCTCAACAACACGCAGACGCGGAATAGCCGCTTCTTCGGGACTCCAGAATAGGCGAATGCCGGTGCGGCACAGGGCGATTAGACCGCACAAACCTGACACCAGCACGGCCGCCACCAGTATCCAGGCAAAAATGGTTGGGCCCTCTCCCCCGCCTGATTTAAGCGCCGCGGCCAGCAGCGCAAACTTGGCAACAAAGCCTGACAACGGCGGCAACCCCACAATAAGCAGCGCACAGGCAAAAAATGCCATGCCCAAAAAGGCCATGGCAGCCGGTATGGCAATACCTACAACGTCATCTGTGTGGTCTTCCGATTCCGGATCGTCCAGATCAAACAGTTCCTGACTGGCTGCCAGAACATCGGCCCCAAAAGGCTGTGTGCGGCCCACCATTTCCAGCAGCATGAAAAACGCGCCCAGCGCCAGCACCGAGGTGACCAGATAAAACAGGGCAGGCCCGGTCAACAGGCTACCCGGCATGCCCAACGCGGCCAGCAACAGGCCTGATGACATGATAATGCCGTAGCCGGCCTGGCGTTCAACCTGTGTGGCCGCCAAAATGCCAATGGACGAGAAGGCCAGCGTGGCAATGCCCACGGCAAACATCCAGTCTCCACTGAAGGCAGCGGGCGCACCGCTGGGCAGCAACAGTGATCCAATACGCAGCAAGGCGTATATGCCTACCTTGGTCATGATGGCGAAAATGCCCGCAGCCGGCGGGCTGGACGCAGCGTATGCCGATGGTAGCCAGAAGTTAAGCGGCCAGGCGGCTGCCTTGATCAGAAAGGCGATGCCCAGCAAAGACGCCCCGGTCTCGAACAGCTGGCGATCGGCCGAGCCCAGGTCGCCCGCCCGGGCAGCTAGGTCAGCCATGTTAAGCGTGCCCGTCAGGCCATAAATAATGGCTAGGGCAATCAGCAGCAGGAAGGAAGCCACCAGGTTGATGGCAATGTAATGCAGGCCCGCAGTGACACGGTGTCGGCCAGAGCCATGCAACAGGAGTCCATACGAGGCCACCAGCAACACTTCAAAAAACACAAACAGGTTGAATAAGTCGCCAGTCAGAAAAGCCCCGTTCAGGCCCATGAGCTGAAACTGGAACAGCGCATGAAAATGCACGCCCACACG